>JAYVXN010000168.1:0-6924 GCA_043785085.1 Bdellovibrionales bacterium
CTTCGTTGATTTTGCCATTCTTTGAGCCTCCAGCTTCATGCTAGAACCATTAAACACGAATCAGAATTATTTCTCACGCAATCTTGCCGGAGGGACACAATCGAGCCACTGGCAGCAGCAGAACCAAGTCGGTCAATCTCATTCGGCGCCGGCCATGGTCAGTCAAGCTGCTTCGATCCAGAATCCTTCTGGAAAAGCAGCTCTCGAGCAGAAAATGGCGAACTGCAATTTCCAAGTTGTTGACCCTTCACAGTCTGGCGCTCCGACGGTTGATCCGACAACAATGAATTTCAAGTTTTCGATGAAGGTTGATGGTACAAGCTGCCCGATTTTGTTCGACATGGATTCCTCTTTTAACGTAAGCGGCTCTGCTGGCGGTGCAGGTAATTTGAATGCCGTTTTCGCGCTACTCTATCGAGCGGTCACAGACGACGCAAAGACCGCCATCGACGTGCAAGAATATAATATGAAGATCGATCTCAAAGGTGACAGCAGTGGTTTGGCCGGTACTGGCTCAGGATATGTGATTTCAAAAACCGATGGAAAGGTCACTCTTGGATTTTCTGCGACCGGAACTGGCGACCAGCGCACCTCGAATGCCGCTTTAGTGCTGGTTCTGACATATCCTGACGGTCTGCGTGTCGAATTGAAAGAAGCGATCGCGACAGTCGAAGGTAAATCGCAATCGACATATTTCATCAATGGCAAGCAAGTCGACGCGAAGGCCTTCAATGGGTATCGCGAGAAGATTCTGCCGAAATTCCTGGCGAGCCAAGGTGACTCCGAAGAGCAAGGGCCATCCACCGGCACCAGTGTTCCTAGCCAGCCGCCCGTTAATACGCAGCCCCATCAGGGTGGAGGAAGCTCGAGTTCATATTCCGACTCATATCATTTCCAAATCAACGGATGCGACACTGGGATGCAAACGTTTATAGGTGCAACCGATACTGAAGTTCAGTCGCGAATCTGCGCAGCTCTACAGAGTGATTCAGTTAATAACAATTGCGCCATCGATGAACGTAAACAAATGTTTACGTACAAGTGCCCAGGACAAGTTTTTCACCAAAGCTTTTAGGGCGACATTAGGCCGATGCTCGATCCGGAAAGGTTTGCAATCTGGAACGGGCACGGCATTCAGCCTCGGAATTTGGGGGGCTTGAGTCTCCTATTTTCAAGCAGAAAAACGAAAAGACCTGCGCTTGAACGAGCCTCGGGATCTGGCGCTACAGCGAAAGAAATCAGCACAGAACAGATGGAATAATTTGCGCGTGTACTTACTTGGAAAAGAAGTTCCTATCTGGGATGTGAAATACAACGGCCATGAGATATTATGCCCTTGATATGAGCACGAACAAAGACCGACCCGAGACTTGGGTTAAATATAAAGAAAGTCTCTGTCGCACCTGCAGCGGCAACTGTTGCACTATGCCGGTCGAGGTGAAGTTTCACGATCTTGTGAGACTCGGGGCACTCACACCCGATGACGAATTCTCCAGCCGACGCAAATTGTTGAATCGTTTGAAACGTGAAGGGATCATTCAGTCGTATCGCGAGGGCACCGCTAATTTCATGCTGACCCAACGGCCGAATGGCGACTGTGTTTTCTTGGATGCGCGGACGCGGCTGTGCACCGTTTACGACAGGCGGCCCGAAGTTTGCCGCAAATTTCCTGAGAGTATGGGAATTCGACCGGGATATTGCCCAGCGCTGGCAAAACTCCTCCAAAGGTCCGACAACGCCTAACTATTTGACACTTTCCGAAATGATTTCCTCCAACAATCATGACCCAGTTTTCGTGTTACCCTCGGCACCTAACTTTGGAGAAAAGCCATGAAATCTATTTTCGCTTTTGCAGCACTTTCCTTGACGGCTCTATCGGCCTCGGCGACTCCCATTTTTTACTGCGAACTTGGCGCACCCCAAAACGCGTTGAGCATCACATTTCCGATGGCCCCGGATCAAGCTCATCTGCAGTTTCTCCAGCTGGATAATAAAATTGACGAGAACTGGCAAATCGACTCGAGTCGGACACAGTTGCGTTTGAATGACCTCGGTAACGCCAAGATCACGCTCGTCAACGGCGATAACGAATTTAATCTCTTCGTCGTGTCCAATGCGGGAGCCGATAAGTATATGACGGTGTTTCAAATCAATCAAAAAGGCGCGCAGCTTTTCAGCGGTGAAGCAGAGTGCAAACGTTTGAGCGTTGGCGACGATTGATTAGTATGCGCCAATGAAAGAGGAGCCATCGTCTGATAGCTCTGGGTTTGCTTACTTCAGCGGCGCAGGCACTGGCAGATCCTTGCCAAAGGTTCCTAGCGCCTGATTGTCCGTACGGGCGCTGATATGAATTCCCCAAACGGTTTGTTGAGTGAGGCCTTTGTTCATGTCCCAACTCTTCGGCGCGATCTGACTATAGCCGGCCTCGCCGAGTGCATCGACAATGGCTTTCGACAAAACGTAGTCCGGACCCGCGCAAGCCCTTTTTGCATTTACCACGAACCACTGTGGTATTCCACCGTGAGCGCGAGCCGTCTGGGAATCGCTAAATTGAATCCGCGAAACCGGAATTCCCTCGCATGGATTACCATTTTTCGAAACGTGAACGTTGCTGACTGTGTCGATCTGAACTTCGTCGATATCGAGTGCCGGATCGTCAGGAAGTGTGGCATCGATCGACGCACCGGCATTTAAAAACGCGTTGTAGAGATCGACTCTCGGCTTTCCGGTCACGTAAAAGTTGGCCGAGACGATCGAGAGTGTCGCGGTATCGGCTTGTACAGTGTCTGCTTGTGCGGACGGTCTGGCCATCAATGTGAGTGCGGCCAAGAACAGGAAGAAAGAATTTCTCAAGATGAACTCCAATTTCACAGGTTGTAACGATGCATGTTGCTAGCCAACAGCCGAATCACTGCGCCGATTTGAAGATAGCGGCACAGGCGGAGCCTTGCGAAGCATGAGCGAGCCGAGCGTTGCGAAACAGGGCCGTCCTTGCTGGAATGAACATTTCGGATTCCTTTTTTACGCGCCATTCATCATGGCCGACTCTGAAAAGGTAATTTTCGTGCTCGTCGATGCCGACGATCTTGACTCGGTCTAGCGAATCTTGCCCGTAACCGGCCGGTACATCATCGATATTGACGAAGTCGCCGACACAAAGACCTCTTACGCATTTATCGGGCGCGGTACGGAAAGCTGCGCGGCTTGCGCCTCTGTGATATTGCGACGCCTACTCAAATCCTAAGTGTCGTATGCAGACCAATACCATTCGATTACCGAATAAGTCGGCGCAACGCCTGGGCTATGCCTAACTAAGAGTTCGACGTTATCGATGACAGAAGACGGGTCTTCCTCTGTAGGCCCCATCCTGAATACTTGAAAGCTTTCCTCGTCTTGCTGTTTCCAGTGTGACGCCGGAGCGCGACTGATATCCGCCGAAGCGTTGTTCATTTCCGACAAAGCGGCGCTGATAACGGCCACCAAAACGAATGCGATCGCTTTCACGGTCAACTCCTAGTGATGAAGCACTTCTTGATGCACTGTTAGAATGAACGAGCAATGAACGTGCCCGGGTGAACGCATTGGAAGCGAGTGTAGGTACTCGCGTGCGATGGTGAGGTTGGTCGCCGCCGCGCCCGTGCTGGCCAAAAAGGTCTTGTCCTTAAATGCGCAATCAGCTGTCAAAATCTTTGACAGATAGATCCTGCAAGTCCTTTAGAGGTCGGCTCTCTTCGTCCTGGCTCCGATTCTCGACGGCATGAGCCTTGTAGCACTCAATTACTTTATGATCTCGAGGTCCTCTTTAATACAAACCTTCTTTGCTGCGCTTCTGATCGCAGCTCTTGGTGGCGCGCCTTTATCAGCCGCCCCAGTCGATTCAAGAATCAGTCGAGAGCCAAGCTCGGCACAGTTTTGCCGCGAGTTATTTCAATCCAAAACGATCGCGAGCAGACAGCTCACCGCTCTTCAAGATTTTGTCGCGCGCGACCTCGAGGTTGTTTCGTCTCCGGAGCATGCCTCTCAGGTTCGTATTCACTACGATCGAAATGGTAACCCGGTGAAAACCGCGAAAGTCGCCTTGATCGTTCACGGCTTGCACCAATCCCCGCAATGGATGAACGCCCAAGCCGATCTCGCATTCGAAAAAGGCTACAATGTCATTAGTCTTCGTTTGCATGGGCATTTCGAGAAGGAAAGAGCGGCGCTCGATAATGCTCGAGCCGATGACTGGATTAAACAAGTCTTTGATGCGCGAGATCTCGCACTCGACCTCGGCGAGCAAATCACTCTCATTGGTCACTCGACTGGTGGACTACTCACAGCTTACCTCGTTGCCAAAGACCCCGCGGCGATCAGCGACGTGATTTGGCTAGCGCCCGCGCTTCATATTACAAAACTCAAACAAAGCGAGGCATATTTATTGAGCCTAATGGGAATTTCAGGATGGATAAAAGAACTCGGAAAACAAAAACCCGCTGACGGAAAGTACCAGTCAAGTTGGGCCGGTTGGCAAGTCATCAGCCTTTCGAACCGTATGCGAGATCTCACTCAGTTGGTCGATCGCTTGCATGGTAAGACTCTGACGATTATCGACACGGCGATCGACAAAGTCATCGATCCAAAAACGAATCTCAAGTTAGCCGAAGCTTTTCAAAGTCAAAATGGCAAAGTGAAATACGTTTTAGTGAATTCCAACTGGAATCTCGACCACTCTCGAATCACGAGCCCGTCTGGAAACCTCGCCTATCGCGAAATCGTGGAGCCCGCTCTGCGAGACGCACTCTCAGAGAAGCATGAGTGATCGGGTAGCTACTCTCTGAAATTCAGCGCCCCATCTGATCTTCATTCAATGAGGCCAGTGTCGCCTTGAGTGAATCGCTCCTCATTGGGCAGCTTTGCACGCAGGCGTTCACTACCGAAGTAATTAATTTCTTGGGAAGACGCATGAGGTATTCGATCGCTGTGATCTTTCCGTCGAAGTAGAGCTGACATGCGCTTGAAAGGTCCTCCCACTGAAGCCGAGTGAGGTTGCTCATCAAGTACGCCGCGAGAGGCGAATTGCGCAAATCAAAATTCGACTCAAGCGGTCGCCCTTTTTGGAGGAGCGCTAAAATGAGTGAGCTGCTTTCTGACGAGTCAATTGGTTCAGGTAAGTAATCTTCCATGCGGCGCTTGGAGTGGTCAGACGGCTTCACGTTTCCAAGAAATTGCACCATCGGAAGATCGCCGTCCGTGAGACATGCCAATGCCTCGAGAACGCCGATTGCGACAAGTTTAGCATTCAGGTACTCGCGTGCGATGGCGATGTTTGTCGCCGCCACACCCTTGCTGGCTAAAAAGGCCTCGTCGTCGGGGAAACCGTCGTACTGATTAAAGACGCGATCCGACGAGAGAAACTTGAAAAATCCCACCATTTTTTGAATGCTTTTTCGATAGTCGCCAAAGGTGAAAAGATCGCCACGCAAGCGATCGTTTCTCTCCGGCAGCAAAAGCCAGGTCGTTGCGAGAAACAACGCGTGGTTTTCGGAAGCGAAGTTCTGAACATCTCGATTGGCGAGATTCACGGCGCGTTTGACGACAACAGAAATTTCATTTTCATCGAACCCAAGACTAAATTCGCGATTGCATCGAGATAGCGTCAATGCAAGCGCCTGCGCGGAGTTTGGGCCCTTGGCGCTCGAACGGAAGGGAATGGTCGCCTCGATGCAGGCCGCTATTTGACTGAGAACCTTCAACGGCAAAAAAGGACGCAAGTAATGTTCGGCGAGAATGGCGCTTAAGAATTCATTCAGGCCGTTCATTGGATCTAGTTTTTGACCTGGCTTGACGTTAAATATGCCACACACAACAGCGAGACCCGGGGCAGCGGTCAGCGCATCTTCTTTCAAAAACACGCCCTGTGCATCAGAGCGAATTTTCGAACTGAGGAATTCGTTCGCTAATTCAGGAAACCCCTCATCGACTTGAAAATAAACCACGTCGTGAAAGAGGGCCGCAAGCGACAGGATTGGATCGGTAGGCAGGAGCAGCTCAAAAATATGTTGGGCGCGATGAAAGTATCGGCCTGGGCTCGACATCGTATGGGCGACGATATGGGCAAGGAACTGAATGTCGTCGTCATTGGCTGTCGCACCCAGATCCGTTAGACAGCGTTCGAATTCAACCCGAATGCGATTCTCAATTTCAACTTCGTTTGGCACTGGCGTTTTCCCGCTGTAAGTCACTGACTAAATTATGATCCGTAGGGGGCTATCACTTTCCTATAATCGCAGCAAATAGTCTTAAAAGGCCAGCGAGAACGGCGAAGGGCACGGTCCATCGGAGAAGGCTTTGTGACTTGATCCGTGCACTGGATGCAGTCCAAAGATGGTACGACCAAATGTTCGACCGTGTGCTCATGATTTCTCATGATACGGCGGCATGCATCGATGCGAGACACCTGTTGACGAACCTTTGAACTTCTATTGAACCATGCGACACTCAATTGATATGCGGGTCTAAACCGCTGTCGCGCAAAGCGCGATTTCTACTCGGAGCCATTCCATGCGCTCCGATCTCGGCATGAGGCTTTCCAATGCCTCGCCATTTAAAACAGAAACCATTTATTGGGCGATGCCTCAACCGTTCTCTTATTCTACGCCGAACTCAATGAGCTCATGGCATGGGTTGAGCTAGCCGAAGGTATTTGGAGTGAATATGAAAAGCCAGCAAGGCCGAAACGAGTCTAAAACTCGTCAAGGTATCAAAATTCTTCTGTTCGTTCTTCTCTCTGCCTCCGTCACTGGATGTACAGGTTCCGCTGGTATGTTTTCGAAAGCTGAACCGACCCCGCGACGAGGAGAGTTCGAAGAAACTTGCGGCGCGAGAGATCAGTGTTTTGCTTTTTAACGGTGACCCGGTGAAGAGCGCGATGTCGCTACCGTG
>JAYVXN010000169.1:0-20540 GCA_043785085.1 Bdellovibrionales bacterium
TGCTCGTGGCTTCCGCTAGTTGGGGCCTAAAAAATCCCGCTGCCATCAGCGATTGCAGTCCGGCTTGGATCTGGTCTTTTACAGCCTTGGTCCAAAATATCGGCAGGCGAAACAACTCCCGTAATGGGCGCTCGGTATAAAACACTAAAAGCAGAAGCGCCAGGCTCCATAAAATGATCGAGACGCCCAAGAAATTAAAGGCCGAAACCAAGCCCTTTGAAACCACGGTTCCAATCAGGCCGCCGACCGCAATGTGGTGATCAAAGATGCGCTTTTCTGGAAAATAAAGAGAGCAAATGCTCGAGAAAGTGATCAGCAAGAGACTCGCCCAGGTTAGGCGCTGCAGGGTCCATGGTGTATTTTTTCCCTTAAAGCTTTGCACCGAAATCCGCGCCGCCGAAAGGGCAAAAACCCAGGCTGATATCCCCCAAAGTTGATAGAGCATGTCGGCCAGAAAGCTGCCCATATAGCCGCAGTAATTGCGGACTTCAAGATTGACCCCGGTCGAATTGAAGGACGGGTCTGAGGTGTGAAAACTCAATAGGGCCAAGGCAAGAAAAAGACCCACGGCCAACCAAATGATCCCAATGACATCACGACGAAACTTTTGAAAAAATGCGCTCATCTCTCCATCTTAGGGAAGTCGCCATTTGAATCCTAGTCCTGCTGGCCCTCACTAGTCCTGGCCGCGCGGTGGTTAGCCGTTTTGGCGCAGCGGATTTGCCGTCAGACCAAGACGCAGAGATTGGAAAAAGGCGAGGCATATCCTCCGCGATATGTTGAGCTTTTTTCCAATCTCTGCGGCGAAGAGCTGGCGGCGAAGAGCTGGCGGCAAAGAGCTGGCGGCAAAGACCAAGCCCAAACGGCTAACCACCGCGCGGCCAGGACTTTACGAAAAGGAATTCGGCCCTGGTGTGGACGGCTTGACTTTGGTACCAGGGGTTTCTAGAACACAGGCAAAAGGTTTTAGATGCTCAAGATCAATGAAATATTTTATAGCATTCAGGGAGAGTCGTCGTATGCCGGCTATCCCACGGTTTTCGTCAGAACGACTGGCTGCAATTTGCGCTGCAGTTATTGCGACACCACCTACGCTTACTACGAGGGCAGCAAAATTACTTTGGATCAGGTGATTTTGGAAATTCAGAAATATCCCGCTCGTTATGTCTGTCTGACCGGCGGCGAACCCTTGTTACAAAAAGAAGCCCTTCCGCTCATGCAGCGGCTTTGCGATTTGGGCTATAAAGTCTCACTCGAAACCAGTGGCTCGCTTTCTTGTGCCGGTGTTGACCCACGGGTTAAAAAAATCATTGATGTTAAAACCCCCGATAGCGGCGCGAAGGACTCTTTCAATGAATCCAATTTGGAGTTTGTCGATGTCAACACGGAATTTAAATTCGTGATCTGTTCTGAGGCCGATTTTACTTGGTCAGAAAATTTCGCAAAAACGCATGGGCTCTTTGAGAGAAGCAATGTTTTATACAGTCCAGCATTCGGCAAATTCGAAGAAAATTGGCTTGCAAAAAAAATTCTTTCTGAAAACTCAACTGCACGGTTGCAATTGCAGCTCCATAAGTATATTTGGTCTCCTCACTCTCGAGGCGTTTAAAACAATCGGCGCACGGCCAACCTGGTCCGTCGCTTTCCAGTCTGAAATGGGTGCTAGAGATATGACACCGAGTCTGAATCACTCAGATAATCTTTTTGTTGCGAATCTTCAGTCTGTCAGCTTGGAAAAGTTGGTGAAGAGTAAGCTTGAGGTTCTTTTTCAACAGCAAAAAGAAGCGCAAGTTGAACTCAATGGCTTATATAATATTATTATCGAGCAGGTTGAAAAACCTCTGATCGAATTAGCCCTTCAGTCGTATAACGGCAATCAGGTTAAAACGGCACAGATGCTTGGCATCAACCGTAATACTCTGAAAAAAAAGATTGATACTTACAAAATTCGTGTCCGAAAAAATATTATCTAGAAGGTCTGGCTGAGCCTAAGGGGGATCCCTTTCGGCTCTTATTGACCAGATCTTTTAGTCTGTTTTAGCAGCAGCGGGTCATCTTGTTCGACCATCCTGGATAGGCCCGCGGTTTTATTTATTACATCCCGCAGAATTGAACGACCACTTGCAGCCCAGCGCTGTCGTCTCGCGATTGAGATGGCTTTGCCTTCTCGGCCGTGCTACTGGCGACTTTTAGGACTAGGATTGGTTTTAGTCTTTGACCAAAAAGCCGCCGGATGGGCATATAATATGGACTATTGAAGCTTTGAGGGGGCAAAAATGGCCACGCGGATTCCGCCACAAAATTTGGATGCTGAGCAGTCCATATTAGGTGGGTTGATGGTGGATGTTTATGCTTGGGATCAAATCGCAAGCCTCATTTCTGAAGACGATTTCTACAAAATCGCGCACCGTAAAATTTTTTCTGTGATTCAAAATCTCTATAATCGTAACCAACCCGTCGACATCATCACGGTCAGCAACTTGTTGATTGAAAAAAAGGAACTCGACGTCATCGGTGGACCGGTTTATCTCGCCGAAGTCATGAACTCAACGCCAACAGCCTCAAATATCGCCTCATACGCTCAGATCGTGCGCGAAAAGGCATTGATGCGAAAGCTGATTCATCTGAGTAGCGAGATCATTGAGAAATCGTATAGCGAAACCTATGCCGACGTTGAGTCATTTCTCGATGAAGTTGAGGGCCAGATCTTTAGTCTCGCCGAGCGCAAACAGACGAGTGGTCTCATCGGCGCGGCTGAACTGATCAAAGTGAGTATCGACAAGCTCACCGAGCTTTCGTCGCGAACCTCTGACGTCACCGGAATCTCCAGCGGCTTTACCTTCTTAGATAAAATGACCGCTGGTTTTCAGCCGGGTGAATTAACGATTATTGCCGCTCGTCCCTCTATGGGAAAAACAGCGTTTAGTTTGAATATTGCTCAACACGCGGCCCTTCGTGAAAAAAAGGTCGTCGCCTACTTCTCGGTGGAGATGGCAAAAGAGCAGCTGATGATGCGGATGTTGGCCTCTGAAGCCAAGGTCAGCTTATCTGATCTTCGCAAAGGCCATGTCGGCGACACGGCGTGGCCGAGACTGATCGACAAAGCGTCGAAAATGGCCGAGGCACCAATTTACATCGATGACACCTCCGGAATCAGCCCCTTTGAAATTCGCGCCAAAGCGCGCCGCCTCAAGGCTCAGCATGGCCTTGATATCATTATGGTCGACTACTTGCAGTTGATGGATCTTAAACAAAAGGTCGAAAGTCGAGAGCGGGCCGTTTCTGAGATATCAAAAACTCTCAAGGCCATTGCCAAGGAATTACAAGTCCCCGTTATTGCTCTTGCTCAGCTCAACCGAGGAGTGGAAGGTCGCTCTGACCGTCGCCCGATGCTTTCTGATTTGCGGGAGTCGGGTTCTATCGAGCAAGATGCCGACGTCATCATGATGCTCTTTCGCGAAGATTACTACGACCGCGACAATCCGGAGGTCAAAGGTCACTCCGAGGTTATTATTGGCAAACAGAGAAACGGACCAACGGGCACTGTTAAACTCAAATGGGAAGCCAACATCGGTCGCTTCAGTGACTTGGAAGAAGGCGGCGGAAATCATCCCTTGCCACCTCCGGCGCAAACCATCCCGCTTCGCAAGCCAAGAAACATGGCGCCCGGCTCTTCGTCGTAACTAAAGCAGGGCAGTTTTTTCCCGTGACTAAGTCTAGAACTGCCTACGGTTTTGCGAAAATTAATTGTCGGCCTTTTAACCAGCTGCTCAAATTAAACTGTCATGAATACAGAAGTTGAATCGCGCCTCCATGGAGGGATGGCATGGGTGAAAAACTCTTGGGCGAAATCACGGCCGCAACTGGCTTGCCTGAAGATCTGGTGACGGATGAGTTAACCCGGCTGATTGAAGCAGCCGGATTGAATCCTCAGAACACAACACTTGAAGATTTGCGTCGAATACTTGCCGAGTACGTGCAGGACGTTCTGCTGGCTGCGAAAGACAATTTCGAAGCTCTAAAGGGATAAAAAAAGGAGTTCAGATCATCTGAACTCCTGCTCAATACGAATTATTTAGGAAAACAGACTAGGCGGTTACGCGCTCAACAGAAACTGTGATTTCTGCTGAGATACCTTCGCCCAATTTAACGGTCGCCTTATGCTGGCCGAGCATTTTAATCGGCTCTTCCATATGAATATCGCGACGATCAATTGAGTAACCAGCTTTTTCCAGCTCGTTAGAAATATCCGTGTTGGTCACAGATCCGAATAACTTGTCAGACTCACCCGCTGTCGCCTTGATGGTGACAGTGACGCCTTCAAGTTTTTTTACAAACTCCTGGCGCTCAGCAACGGCTTTTTTCTTTTTAACTTCGGCAACTTTTTTCAGATGCGCGAATTCTTTCACGCGCTTTTCTGTCGCCTCAAGAGCGAGTTTACGCGGAAAAAGATAGTTGCGGGCAAATCCCGGCGTAACAGAAACCATGTCGCCGACTTTTCCAAGATTCTTTACATCAGAGTTCAAGATCACTTTCATAAGAGTACTCCATTAAAAAAATTCATATGCCTTTGTTTGATTGCGCCTGTCTTTTGGCAAGGCGCTGGCGGAAGTCCAACCAGTAATCAGCAAAGCCGATCACACTCACCATTAAGAAAAGCTGCGAAAACATCATGACGTACCAAAAACCACGCCAAACAGGTCCCATGCGAAACACCTGAAAGGCACTGGTCATGATCGACACGCCTTGAAGAAAATATATCACCACAAGAACGATTGCGGAATTGCTCGCCAAAATGCCAACCCAAGGGTTTGCAAAGTGTAATGCGCAGCCTAGGGCCGAAGCGACCGCAAGCCAAACAAAATAGTCCGGCACACGAAAGCGCACGAGACGATCGTGTCCTGACCTCTCAGGCTGAGCTTTCGACTGAGCTTTCGACTGAGCTACCGATTGAACTGGTAGCGCAAACCATAGCATTGCCTTTCGCTCCCACACCAACGCTGCCAACAGCGAGAAGATGAAGACAACTAAAAGCGAGGCCGGAAGAATTCCAATGACCGCATCGACCGTCATCCCTGAGTTGGGATAAACTGCCAGCAGCTCTTTAACCACTTCATCTGCCTGTGCGTGCAAGTAGGAGGAGATACTCACCCCTGTTCGCGCCAGCCAAGCACCACCACAGACCGCGCCGATAACAGTGGCAGAAACAACTGCCACTGTGCCAGCGCTAAATGCGGTTTTAAAGTACCGCTCCATCTCAGTGTAAACGCCGACCATGGCTGCAAATGCCAAAAGCATCAATGCAACCTGTCCAAGACCTTCCACTTTGAAAGAGAAACCTGCCATGAGAGCCGCGACCGAAATAAATCCAAACCAATACATCACCCGCCCATAGCTGAGCCGAATTGCACGCATTGGGATTGCACTCAAAATGAGGGTTAAACCCAAAGTAAGGCCGATGGTCATTAAGGCCACCGTTAAACCAAGCATGAAGATGAATTTAGGTAAGGATTTAGTGTGCACGGAATTCTAGCCTTTTCGCAAAAGTTATTCCATGTCCGAGCCAGAGTCGTCGCCTTCGTCGCCACCCATGTGACGATCTTCACGCGGGCCACGAGGTCCACCGAAGCCACCACCACGGTCGCCACGATCGCCACGGTCGCCACGATCGCCACGGTCACCGCGATCCCCACGGTCGCCGCGATCCCCACGCATTGCTGCGCGCTTGGCTTGAAACTTCGCTTCGCGCTCACGCTCACGAGTCGCCGCATCAGTCAGGGCTTGTCTGAAGTCTTCCATGTATTTAATCAGATTCGTGCCGTCTTCAAGCTTTGTATGCATGAAGCGCAAAACCTTATCGTTGATGCGCATTGTACGCTCAAGCTCAGCAACTGCAGCAGGCTCTGCTTCGAAGGTCGCATGAAAATAGTAAGCTTTGCGATGTTTCGCGATCGGGTTACCCAGATTGCGCTTACCCCAAGTATCGAGATGTTTCACAGAACCTTTGTACTGCTCCTCGATGATAGACTTGTTTTTGCGGAAAAGAGTTTTCTGCTCTTCTTCTGATGCATCCGGGTGCATGAGGACGATTGCCTCATAAGGACGCAAATACGTGCGTTTTTCCAACTCCATGACTGATCCTTTCGGTTTGCCAGCCCCCACATAGTCGTGGGAGCAAGGATTGATTTTCGTAAAAAGGAGACTTGGTTTATCATGGGGAGGGGCAGACGACAAGGATGTAACTGCTTAAAACCTCAGCTTAAGTGAGCCCATGTCTCTATACTTAGAAATTACCGAGGGAGATCGCAAAGGAAGCCGTTTTAAAATCGCTGATGGCATTACCATTGGCCGGCGGCAATGCGATATTATCTTGCGAGATTCAAAGGTTTCGAGTCGCCATGCCCGCATTGAAAAGCGCGAAGACGGCTTTTATCTAGTTGATTTGGGCTCTTCCAATGGTTTGAAACTAAAGGGAAATGTGGTTTCTTCGGTACTTCTTGAGGCTGACCTATCGGTACAAATCGGACGTGCCATTTTGACCGTGATCGAACCCTCTATTACGACAATGGATGAGCCTTCCGTGGTTCATGGATGGGCCCGCGTCATTCTTTCTCTTGCGCTGCGCGCCAAATCTCGCTGCCCGATGGATGTTCACGAGGTCTTACCATTTAATCCATTAGTGCGATTGCAATTTGTTCAGGGAATCCAAACCGGTGTTGAATGGACTCTTAGCTATGGCCCTCGAGAGGTCGGCGCTGAAGTTCTGGATCTACGCTTAACCGAAGACAGCGCGCCACCGGTTTGTTTTGTCTTATCGCCGCATCGCCAAGGGCTGCGTTTTCAAACTCAACATTCTGATGTGGTAAAACTCAACGGAAAGTCACTCCTTGATGAATACTTAAGTGATGGTGACGTGATAGAAGTCGGCAAAACGCAAATCGTTGTTAACTTGGATGAAGTGAGTAAATGACCATGACCCGACGAAAAGCAGTCTTGAGCCCTTCTAGTGGAGATATTCTCAAAACCACCGGAACATTCGAAAGCGACGATGGCACGCCGATTTATTATGAGGTTCGCGGCGAGGGTAAGCCGATCTTCATGTGCTATGGCATCGCGTGCTTGATCAACCACTGGAATCATCAAATCAAATATTTTTCAAAAAATTACCAGACCGTGGTTTTTGATTATCGCGGACATGGAAAAACGCCGATTCCGAAAAATCGGGACCACATCAGTCTCGAGGCGATTTGCCGAGACATTAAAGGTCTTGCGGAACATTTGGAAGTCAAATCAGCCGCTTTTTTTGGGCACAGTTATGGCGTGCCGATTCTTTTGCAGCTGTTTGAATTGTATCCGGATCTCGTGGAAAATATGGTTTTTATCAATGGCTTCGCTACCAATCCACTGAAAGGTATGTTCGGTGTCGATTTTGTGCCGAAAATCTTTGAGTTTTTTAAAGAAAGCCACCGCTCATTTCCTGGAGTCGTGACCAGTTTTTGGAAGTTCGGTGTGCAAAATCCTCTAGCGATTCCCTTAAGCGCTTTGGCTGGAGGCTTTAATCTCGGCTTAATTCGCTTTAAAGACATTGAGGTTTATGCGCGCGGAGTTGCGAATTTGGACCTCGATTCGTTTATTCGCCTTTTTGAAGAAATGATGTGTTTCGATGGCACGCCGATTTTAGATAAAATCGATAAGCCAACTTTAATCATCGCAGGCACCACAGACGGCGTCACGCCAATGAGCCATCAAATAAAAATGCATCAGGCGATTAAAAACTCTCAGTTTTTGCGTGTGCCCTACGGCTCGCATTGTACACAGTTAGATATGCCGGAGTTTGTGAATCTCAGGATCGATAAATTTCTTAAGGATCTGAAGTACTAAACCAACCCCAAAACGGGATGCCGCGCTTACGGCCAGGCAACTTCAGGTCGGCCCGGGCGACATAATCGGTCGCCGTATATCGACACAACGGAATCGCGACGGTTGCGGCAATCAGTTCTTGCACCACTTTGCGCGCCAAACGTTGCCGCTGATCCGCGGCAAACTCGGCCACGTATTGATTTAGAGCTTGATCGACCACTGGATTTTGAAAGTGGCTGAAATTAAATTCGCCATGCGAGTGCCAAACAGCCTGATATAAATCATGGTCTTCGCTGCCGCGATAGATTACGGCTTGATAGCGTCCGGACTTGAGGTTCTTTTGCATCAGGGCGGAGTCCCATAAACTAAATTTTACTTTGATTCCAGTTTTCTTAAGATTTTCAGCGAGAAGGGTCAGGGTCGGCAAAAAAACAGAGGAATCATAGGCAATTTCAAACTCAGCCGGGCGGCCGTTTTTTTCAAGAAGTCCGTTAGACTTATTAATTTGCCAACCGATTTTATTAAACGCCTCTATGGTTTCGGCAATAGAACGCTGCTGGATTTTTACCGACCCCCAAGACTGCGGCCAAATAGAGTGGGCCGCACCACCTGCAGCACCATAGATTTTCTCGCAGAGGTATTTTCGATCAACAGCTTCATTCAGGGTTTTACGAAAAACCGCGTCAGACAATGGTGCTAAAGCGAGATTGAGTTGCAAAAACTCCATCTTGGCAGATTCATTATTCGGATCAGTAATAAACTGGAGCCCTGGCTCACCCTGCAGTTTTCGCTCAAGTTCTCTTGAGTCGATCGGATAAATATCAATCTCACGATGACGGAGTAGGTTGGCGATCGCGCTGGTGTCTGGGTAAGAGCGAAATGTAATCTCACGGGGCACAAACCACGCCTTAAATTCTTTTTCACCCCAGTAGCGCGGATTCTGTTGCAATTCAACCTGGTGATCGACGTTAAAGCTTTTTAAAACATAGGGGCCCTCACCGAGGAGTTGTTTGCTC
Organism: Bdellovibrionales bacterium; assembly: GCA_043785085.1. Lineage (GTDB taxonomy): Bacteria > Bdellovibrionota > Bdellovibrionia > Bdellovibrionales > JAMPXM01 > JAYVXN01. Next base: position 8,877 of record JAYVXN010000169.1, read on the forward strand.
GCGCCGGCGCTGCCATAAATGTGCTTGGGCAGAATACGCAAAAGTGTTGCAAAGTTTTTCCAAAGTTCATAACTAGGTTCGGCGACTTCGATGCGCACGGTGCGCTGGTCGACGGCTTTGATGTTTTTAAAGCCTTGAAATAGCCCGCGCCAATTACTTTTATACTCATCTTGAAATAAATGCTCGACGCTAAAAACCACATCCGCCGAAGTCAGAGCCTCACCGTCTGACCACCGCAGATTCGGCCGCAATTGAAAGGTATAGGTTTTTTTATCTTTTGAAATCGACCATGATTGAGCCAATGAGTTTTCGAATTTCTGGTGATTCTGCGGATCGGCGCGAAGTAGAAAGTCAAAGACCAACTCCTGAACTGACCAAGCGAGACTGCCACTGGCGGTCATCGGATTTAAAGTCGAAGCTGTGTCGGGTACACCGTACACGACGGCCCAGCATTGAATTGAAATAGCGGCGATTAATAAAAAAACTAGCGGTGCACGCATGCGCGCGATCATCTATGAGGAGGGCTTGCCGAGTCAACCCCCGGCAGTCGTGTTGCTGACGATTGAAATCAAGAGGCAAAACTTGCTGCATTGAGATTCGCATTCTTGTGTTGTTATTCACGTCAGGTGATTGAATTTAGATTTTATTCTTCACCGTATAAGGCCAGTTGATGGTGGTTGGTAAGTAGGGTGCCTTGTTCCTGATTTAGTTGCTGGGTCCATGTTCTTAAATCTGATCATGCGGGGGGGGGGCTCCAAATTGGACCCCCCCCTTCGTCGAGCTTACTCGTACACAACCTTGTCGATATCAAATCCATACATATTGTTTGTATTGTCGGACTCAAATTTAACTGTCACCGTATCGCCGTCAACGATCGGTGAGAACTCGCCTGTGTGGGCGCCGCTGATTTTAGCGATGAGCGCACTTTGGCTATTCAATAAACTGACTGTGTCGAAGCCCGATTCGGTTGCAAATTTTGCAAAATGTACGGCAATATATTTCGCACCAGGAACTTTGATTGTCCATGTGTTGGTATAGCTATCCGGGTATGGATGCGGTGATGAAATCGATTGCGCGAGCGACTGCACCCAGCTTGAAGGATCATAGGGATCAGCCGGCGGAGTACCATTGGTTAGTGCATAGAAAGCATCAACCATGCCGCCTGAAGAGACCTTGCCCTTAAGACCCGCAACAGGTCGCGCAGTTTTTATGATCCTCTCTTTAATTTGTTTATAGTTGAGACCTGGCTCGTTCGCCTTCAGGATGGCTGCCACGCCCGAAACATGCGGAGTGGCCATCGAGGTTCCGGACCAGTTTTGCGGTCCACCGGGCGTCACGCTGATGACGTTCACGCCGGGCGCTCCGACATGTACGGATTTGGCACCAAAATTTGAAAAGTCGGCAAGCGAACCGCGGTTATTGACGGCGGCGACAGCAAGAATATTGTCGTCACTGTAACTGGCGGGGTAAGAGGGGGAGGCATCGTTATCGGTGCCGTCATTTCCGGCCGCCGCTACAAAGAGAGCGCCCGCGACACCGGCCCTCTTAATGGCATCGTCGAGGATTGTCGAGGCGGGACCGCCGCCCCAGGAGTTACTCATGATTTGTGCGCCATTTTTTGTGGCGAAATCAATGGCGGCCACGGCGCCGGCGAGACTGCCGCCACCATTTGCGTCCAAAAATTTAACAGCCATGATGCTGACGTTCCAGTTGACCCCGGCCATTCCTTGACCGTCGTCGCCGCGCGCGCCAATCACACCTGAACAATGCGAGCCATGGCCGTGATCGTCGGTTGGATCCGCAGGATCAGTTGAAAGCGTACCACCGCCGGGTGCCGGATCCTGGATGGTTGAAAAATTAAAGCCGTGAATGTCATCAACATATCCATTTTTATCATCATCGACCTGAGGCAGGCCGTGAAATTCGACCTGGTTCGTCCAGGCGTTGTCCTTGAGATCGGGAATGGTGAAATCAACCCCAGTATCGATGACCGCCACTACGACATTTTTTGAGCCGGTTGAAATATCCCAGGCTTTCTCCATATTGATGTCGACTCCGGCTAAACCCAGCACGCCTTCTTTATCCGGGCTGCCAATATTGTGCAGCCCCCATTGGTCCTTATATAATGGATCGTTCGGCGCCTTTAGGGCATGGTACTTGTAGTTTGGTTCCACGGTTTTAACAAACGGTTGGGCTTTGATTTGGGTCATGGCGGCTGAATGTTTCTCAGCGTGATTTCTTTGAATCAAAATCACGTCGTCGCGAATGTTTCGAATAAATTTTGCATCGAGCTTGGTGGCCAAATCAGTTTGCGCGTAATTGTGAATTGGAGCCTTGAGCTGAATGACATACTGATCTGGATAGGCCTCCCAGGCGTTAGCCATTAAAGAAAAAATGAAAGTGAAAAGGGCCATTGGGATTCGCAGCGTTTTGAGATGGGTTCTGGTGGTTGATTCGATCATCGCGTCCTCCTTGATAGAAAGACTTGAGCTGAAAGAATCTAATTCTTCACGGCGCAGTCGGACGTGGGTTTTCCGAAGCGCCTCAAACTTTAGCTAATAGGCAAAATTAAAAGGACTCATGTTTGTGTCCTACGCGCCCTTTTTCTTTACACTCATCGGTTTGAGCGCCAAAGTTTCTTCGAAGGCGAAACTCAGCTGCTGCGGAACAGGCGCCTCTTGCAAAGACCCCTCAGGCCTCTTGAGCTCTACTCCATAAGCGGATTTCATTAGGTTTTTAATAAACGCTTCTGCCGTAGCTTCGCGTGAATTGGGATTGAATCCGAGCTCATTCATGAGGTCGCCGAGTTTGCGCATGCAACTCTCCTTTTGGCATTTTATCGGCTGTTTGTTGCGATCTCTTGATGTGGAAAAATGATGATGACCGGTACAGTTCTTCTGTAGTGTTGACGAAACCTTAAGGAAAGACGGTTAGTGTGACGTTCCGGATCATGTTTATTTAGTTTTGGGCTGGAAACGTCGGCCGCCGGCGGCTTTCACTTCCTTGGTCTAGACTGTGGATATCTTTGTGGAGCGATGATCGAGGTGCGCTATTTGCATTTTGAGGAGACTGTGGACAGAGCCGTATGCGGCCCCGACTTCTGGCCGCATTAAGTCCCAGTTAATAAATTAGAGTTAGGTTGAAGCTGATTAGCTTTCGCCTAAGAGCTTTTGTTCGGGTCGGCTAAATATGGCTGCTTTTAAAAACTCTCTATTCATTCTCGTAATGTTTTCGAAACTAATCCCTTTTGGACAGCTGAGTGAGCAAGCCCCAGTATTGCTGCAATTGCCAAAACCGAGGTCTTCCATGGTTTGCATCATATTTAAAACGCGCTTTTCTCGCTCGACCTGACCCTGTGGAAGCAACGCTAAGTGCGACACTTTGGCTCCGACGAAAAGCATTGCAGAAGAGTTTACGCAGGCTGCCACACAGGCGCCGCAACCAATGCATTCTGCAGCTGAAAACGCCAGATCCGCATTTTCCTTCGGTACCGGCAGTGAGTTGGCATCAACGGCATTGCCGGTATTGACGGAAACATAACCGCCGGCACTGATAATTTTATCCAATGACGACCGGTCGACAGAAAGATCTTTAATGGTTTTAAAGGCGGTGGCCCGAAACGGTTCAACCGTTAAAACTTCACCGTCTTTAAACTTTCGCATATGCAGCTGACAAACGGTGGTCGAGAGCTCCGGACCATGAGGGTTGCCATTAATCGTCATAGCGCAGGTCCCACAAATACCTTCGCGGCAATCATGATCAAACGCAATCGGGTCTTTGCCTTCATGGATTAAACGCTGATTCACAACGTCCAGCATTTCCAAAAACGACATATCAGTTGAAACACCGGGTGCATCGTATTCTTCGAAACGCCCTTCTGATTGAGAGTTTTTTTGTCGCCAGACACGAAGCTTAAGATGAATGGTCTTTTCCGTAGACATAGTTCATTCCTTATTTGTAGCTGCGTGTGCTCAAGTGCACCCGCTCAAATTTTAATTCTTCTTTATGAAGCTCAGGGGCTTTTCCTTCGCCCTTAAACTCCCAGGCGGCCACGTAACAGTACTTTTCATCGTCACGTAAGGCTTCGTTATCTGGCGTTTGGAATTCTTCGCGGAAGTGTCCGCCGCAAGATTCATTGCGCTGAAGAGCATCGTAGGCCATGAGCTCGCCGAGCTCCAGGAAGTCTGCCAGTCGGCCCGCTTTTTCGAGCTCTTCATTGGCGTAATTAGCTTCTCCAGGAACCAAGAGGTTATTCCAAAATTCATCACGCAGTTTCGGAATCAGCTCAAGGGCCCTTTTCAGGCCCGGCGCATTGCGTGCCATACCGACGTATTCCCACATGATGTGGCCAAGCTCGCGATGAATTTCGTCAACGGTTCTCTTGCCTTTGATCGACAAGAACTTATCGAGACGGGCGCGCACATTGGCCGTCGCCGTTTTAAAAGCTTCATGTGTTTCATCGACTTTTTTCATCGGTGTTGAGGCAATATAGTGGCTGATCGTATAAGGAGCGACGAAGTAGCCGTCCGCTAATCCTTGCATCAAAGCCGAAGCGCCAAGGCGATTCGCACCGTGATCTGAAAAGTTCGCCTCGCCAAGAACATGAAGACCGGGAATATTGCTCATTAAATTATAATCAACCCAAAGGCCGCCCATCGTGTAGTGAACTGCGGGATAAATGCGCATCGGCACTTTGTACGGGTTTTCTCCGGTGATTTTTTCATACATTTCAAAAAGGTTGCCGTAGCGTTCAGCCACCGCGGCTTCACCGAGGCGCCTGATCGCATCGCGAAAGTCGAGGTAAACGGCTTTGCCGGTCTCACCCACTCCGCGCCCTTCATCGACGCGAAACTTTGCTTGGCGAGAGGCGACGTCACGAGGTGCCAGGTTACCGAAACTCGGGTAAATGCGCTCGAGATAATAATCGCGGTCTTCATCAGGAATCTGCTCAGGTGATCGTTTATCACCTTTTTGTTTTGGCACCCACACGCGACCGTCGTTGCGAAGTGACTCTGACATCAGAGTGAGTTTCGACTGATGCTCACCTGAAGTCGGAATACAGGTCGGATGAATTTGCGTAAAGCACGGGTTTGCAAAAAGAGCACCCTGCTTATGGGCGCGCCATGCGGCTGTGCAGTTTGAGTTTTTCGCATTGGTTGAGAGATAAAAAACGTTGCCGTAGCCACCGGTGGCCAAAACCACCGCATCGGCCGCATACGATTCAATTTCGCCCGTAACCAGATTGCGGGTAATAATGCCGCGAGCGACGCCATCAACCAAAACCAGCTCGAGCATTTCTCGCTTGTAGTGGAGTTTCACCTGGCCTTTGCTCACCTGGCGCATCATCGCCTGATAAGCGCCAATCAAAAGCTGCTGACCGGTTTGGCCGCGCGCATAGAATGTTCGAGAAACTTGTGCGCCACCAAACGACCGGTTCGTCAGTAAGCCGCCGTACTCACGCGCAAAGGGTACGCCTTGAGCGACACACTGATCAATAATTTTCGGAGAAATTTCAGCTAGGCGGTAGACATTGGCTTCGCGGGCGCGGAAGTCGCCGCCTTTAATTGTGTCATAAAAAAGCCGGTAAACAGAATCACCATCGTTTTGATAGTTCTTCGCGGCGTTGATTCCACCCTGCGCCGCAATTGAGTGCGCTCGCCTTGGGGATTCATGAATACAGAAAGCTTTGACGTTGTAACCCAGCTCTCCCAGTGATGCAGCCAATGAGGCCCCCGCAAGACCGGTGCCGACGACAATGACCGTGTGCTTTCGTTTATTCGCTGGATTGACCAACTTCATATTAAACTTATAATTCTGCCATTTTTCTTCGAGCGAACCTGGAGGAACTTTTGAATCAAGTGTTGTTGCCATCGTCATCCCCTCTTACGGAGCAAAGAAGTAAACATAGACTGGTTGTGAAACAAAGCCGAGTACGACTACGATTGAGTAAACATAACCGATGCAATTCAGCCAGGGCGAATACTTCGGGTGCCAAATACCCAGTGAGGCAAAGGAGCTGTAAAACCCATGACTCAGATGAAAACCCAAAAGCACCAGTGCCACTAAATACCAAAGCACGAAACCGGGCTGATGAAACACTTCAACGACCAGTTTGTAAATGTCGCGGACTTCAACCCCATTGAGTTGTGTCGTATAGGTCGTGCCATATTTAAATGTGGCCAAATGGGTGATAATAAAAACTAAGATGATCGAGCCGTGAAAAGCCATCCAACGACTGTTCCAACGGGGCGCTTTTTTACCATTGGTTTTTTTCCAACCATGCGCCGCGCGCCGATTTTCTAACCATAGCCACAAACCGTTAATCACGTGCGGAATCAGCATGGCGAGAAGCAAGACTTCCGTGCTATAAAGTAAGATTGGATTGGTCGCAATGGCGTTGGCGTAATGGTTGTATGCCTCGGGGCCAACTAAAATGAGCATATTGCCGGCCATGTGCCCGAATACAAATCCGGCCCAGATCAGTCCGCTGAGGCCCATGAGTTGTTTGCGACCGATCGATGAAGTGATGTAGGAGCTCACTGACTTCCTCGTTCTTATGATGAGCGGTCTCTCTTTGTACTTTTATTTGTACGCAGAGCACCGGGTTTTGGAAAATCTGTTATACTTTCTAGAACTTGAGTTCTTCCCAAACTACTCTTCTGAAATCCGCCTGTCTATTTTTATTGCGGCGCATTTTTTGGCTGAGGTTTTCGCCCAGAGATTTGCTAAGCGCAAACTTCTCTGACATAAAAGTTGAAACGAGGTTAAGCCATGAAAGTATTCGTTTGTCTTAAGCAGGTTCCTGATACCGAAACCAAAATTAAAATCAAGGCAGATGCGAGTGGCATTGATACCACCGGAATCAAATGGGTGATGAATCCTTATGATGAGTTTGCTGTCGAAGAAGCGATCAAAATGAAAGAGGCCGGTAAGGCCACCAATGTGACTTTGCTGAGTGTTGGGCCGAAGGCCCGCGTCGTTGAGGTCTTACGAACCGGACTAGCCATGGGCGCCGATGAGGCGCTGGTCATTGATGCTCCTGAAGACCTCGATCCGATCATGACAGCTCGTGCTTTGGCGGCGGCAATCAAACAAGAGGGCGATTTTAAATTTATTCTTACGGGAAAATTGGCGATCGATGATAACGCTGCCTCGGTGAGCCAAATGCTCGCCGAATATTTAGAAGTGCCGCATGCAACGGTAATTTCAAAGCTCGATATGGCCGACGGGTCTTGTGTCGCCGAACGGGAGGTCGAAGGCGGCACGCGCGAAGTGCTCCAGTTGCAATTGCCGGCGGTGGTTGCCGCGAATAAAGGCCTAAACATGCCGCGCTACGCAAGCCTTCCGGGTATTATGAAGGCTAAGAAAAAAACGATCAAAGAGGTGGCTCTTGCCGGTTTAAATGTCGCTTTAACTGAGCGACGAACAGGCTATAAAAACTTTCAACTTCCACCAGAGAAACCACCGGTAAAGATGCTTGCCGGAGACTCGGCCCATCAGGCCGCTGAATTGGTCAAACTTTTGCGTGAGGAAGCCAAGGTCCTTTAAGGGAGAATGACGATGTCGACGATTTTAGTGTTTTCAGAATTCGCAAACGGGAAACTCAAAAAGGGCACACTTGAGCTTTTGACTGCCGCCCGCAAATCGGGACTCAAAATCCAAGCCCTCGTACTTGGCGCGGGCGCCAAAGGTGTGGTCGGTCAGCTCGGTGAAAACGGTGTGGACGAAGCGCTTGTTGCCGACAATGCGGCTTTCGATAAATACAATCCAGAGCTTTTTACACTGACCGTGTCGCAGGCATTGCAAAGCAAAAAGCCCGCCATCGTTTTGGCGACATCAAATATGCTTGCTCGAGATTTGTTTCCGAGAGTCGCCGCCCGTCTCGGAACGGGTGTGACCAGTGACTGCACGGAACTGACGATGAACGGCGCCGACGTCACAGCTCGTCGGCCCATGTATGCCGGAAAATGCACCGCCGAAGTGGTTTTTGAAAATAGCCCGATGAAAATCATTCTGATGCGCCCCAACCAATTGCCAGTGACCGCGGCAGCAGCAGCAAAGTCCCCGACGGTGGAAGAGCTTCAAGCTCCTTCGCAAAATCTGCGCACCCTGATTAAAGAAGTGGTCAAAGGGACTAGTGAGAAACTTGACCTTACTGAAGCCAATGTCATTGTCTCAGGTGGACGTGGTTTAAAAGAGGCCGCGAATTTTAAAATTCTCAATGAGCTCGCCGATGTCTTGGGGGCAACCGTTGGTGCGTCTCGCGCCGTCGTTGATGCCGGCTGGGTTCCGCACGGTATGCAGGTTGGCCAAACTGGCAAGACGGTCGCTCCGACACTCTATATTGCTTGCGGAATTTCCGGAGCGATTCAACATTTGGCGGGCATGAGTGGCAGCAAAGTGATTGTCGCAATTAACAAAGATGCCAATGCGCCGATTTTCCAAAAAGCGACTTATGGAATCGTCGGCGATGCGCTTGAAATCGTGCCGCTGCTGACTCAGGAGTTTAAAAAGCTTCTTCACCACTAAGAGGCGCCTTATGTTTCGTGCGCGCATCTTGCCGCTGATTTTAGTGATCGTTTACAAAGCGCTGCGCGCCACTTGGCGCGTTCGCATCATTGAATCACCAAGCCTGACCAAAGCCCTTAAAGAACGCGAGACCGTCGTCTTTGCCCACTGGCACGGTGATGAGCTCGGTATTTTATTTCTCTTAAAATACTGCCGAGGTGCCGCGATGATTTCAACCAGCAAGGATGGTGTCATCATGGATGGTGTCGTGCGCTTGATGGGGGCACGAACGTCACGAGGCTCCTCGACCCGCGGCGGAGTCAGCGCGCTCAAAGGCATTCTTCGCCTGGCAAAAGAAGGCTGGAATCCCAGCGTCGCCGTCGATGGGCCTAAAGGTCCGTATCATAAAGTAAAGGCCGGCGTCTTTGAGATCTCGAAAATCACCGGGCGTGAGATTATTCCCGTTGCTGTTGCCTGCGATCGCGCCCATGTTTTTGAGCGTGCCTGGAACAGGACTTTCTTACCCATGCCGTTTGCAAAACTGGTGGTGGTCTTTGCGGATCCGCTTCCAGCGATCACCCGAGATCAAGATCCGCATCAATCCGAGCTCGCCGAAAGTCTTGAAAAGGCGTTGGCTAATGCAAAGCAACAGGCAAGCAATCTCATTGCGGCCTCTCGGGGCTGATGCTAGCCTAAACACGTAGCCTTCCAAGGAATTTTAAGGGGTTAAAAGTATGATGCGGAACATCCTTCTGAGTCTTCTGGCGAGTAGTTTGCTGTTGGGCACAGGCGTTCAAGCGCAAGACAAAGCTGCAGCTGGAGACAAGGTTGTCGCCACTGTCGGCAATAAAAATATCACGCTCAAAGATTTCAACGAAAAGTATGACGAGGTGATCAAGCAAACGATCAACCCGCCACCACGCGATGTTTTCTTGGAAGATCTCGTGCGCTACGAAATGGGCGTGCAAGAAGCCAATAAGCGCAGCTTGGAAAATGATCCCGTCGTGAAAGAACGCATTCGCCAAGAAATTTACAAGGGTTTAATCGAAAAAGAACTCGGTAAAAAAGTTCAAGAAATCAAAGTCACCGAAGACGAGATGAAGAACTATTATCAAAAAAATCCCGAGGTTCGCACCAGTCACATCTTGATTGAATTTAAGCCGGATGCCACTGAAGCACAAAAAGCTGAAGCTCGCGACCGGGCGAAAAAGATTTTAGAAGAGGTGCATAAGAGCAAACGCCCCTTTGAAGAACTCGTTGCGATTTACACGGATGATGTTCTTTCGAAAAAAACCGGCGGCGACGTCGGTTGGCAGAGCCGTCTGACATTGGTGCCGACGTATTACGATGCTGCTTTGAAAATGAAAATCGGCGATCTTTCAAATTTAATTGAAACTCAATATGGCTATCACATCATCAAGGTAACCGGACGGCACCCTTACGGTGAAGCGAATAAGCGCCAAATCCGCGCGGCGGTGTTTGACGATAAACGAAAACAAATTTTCGACGCATACTTCGCTAATTTGAAAAAGCAATATCCCATTAAAGTTTTCAAAGAGAACTTAAAATAAAATGATCTGCAAAAACCAATTTCTAAATAACGGGGGCCTCATTGCCCTCGTTTTTTGTTTGGGGCTCAGCGCCTGTACATCTTCGAAGAGTGCGGTGCTGAACAAAACCGTCTTGAAGATTAACCAAACTGAAATATCAACAGAGGCCTTTTCTTCGCGATTAGCCCGTGCCTTAAAAGACTACGATGCCCTCTACGCCAAAGATGGGGGCAATCTTCAGCGGGCCAAAGAGCAAACCGTGCAAGCCTTTATCCTTGAAGTCATCACCCGTGACTTTGCCAAAAAATCGAATATTACGGTCGACAATAAAGAGCTCGATGAGGAAGTGGCAAAAATTCGCTCGCACTACCCTGACGACAACGCCTTTCGTCGCTCTCTTGCTGATGAAAATCTCGCCTTTGAAACTTGGCGCAATGATCTTGAATTCAGTCTCCTGCAGAAAAAAATTCTTAAGAAGATCGTGGGTGATCTTCCGGAAGATTCCGAGCAAGAGATGAAGGCTTACTACGAGGCAGAAAAAGCGCAATTCAATCGCCCGGCTCGGATTCAGCTGCGGCAGATTGTCCTTGAAAAAGAGGATGACGCCCGGCGCATACTGGCTGACCTCAACGCGGGTGGCGACTTTGCAAAGCTGGCCAAGTCTTTTTCAGTGGCTCCGGAAGGCGCAAACGGTGGCAATACGGGTTGGATCGAGAAAGGCACTCTCGATTTCTTTGATCAGGCCTTTAAACTGAACGTTGGCGCACGTAGTAAAGTTGTCAAAAGCCCCTATGGCTATCATATCTTCGAGGTGGTTAAAAAAGAACCAGAAGCCCATTTGAGTTTCCAGGACGCTAAGGCTAAGATACGCGCACAGCTCATGGAGCGTAAGGAACAGAAGATCTTTTCAAGCTGGCTTGAACAAGAAGTACGAAAGTCGACTGTTTACCGAAACGATGCCATAATACGAGCGATTAAAGTCACGACCCGGGGGAATTAATGCGTTTTCGGACTTTGTTGCCGGCACTGGTTTTTGGCCTGATGTTCGGCTATTTTGCCAACGCTGAGGTGATTGAACGAATTGTCGCCATTGTTAACGACGATATCATCACGCTTTCTGACGTAAATAAATATTATGATCGCCTGAAATCCGGCGGCCTCACGGATGATCTTTTAATCCCGGATGAAGAGACCAAAGCAAATTTAATGAAAGACCGTGATAAACTTCTGCAAACAATGATTGATGAAAAAATCATTGATTCAGAGGTAAAAAGACAAAATCTACAGGTGCCGATTGAGCGCGTTGCACAAGAGGTCATGTCAATCGCGAAACGAAATAACATCTCTCGCGATGAACTGAAGCAAACTCTTCAAGAGCGCGGCCTGAGCTTTTCACAGTACCAAGATTTTATTAAAACCGGTCTTGAGCGCCAGCAGCTCATAGAAAAAGCCGTCACCTCGAAGATTAAGGTTTCAGAAGACGATGTTAACTCCGTTTATTTAGCAACGGTCAAGGGCGCTGAAGATCAGCGGTTTGAATACACGATTGCGCAAATCATGATTGTTCCAGATAAGAATAAAGAGACAAAAACCGCGCTCGCTCTGG
>JAYVXN010000170.1:0-2047 GCA_043785085.1 Bdellovibrionales bacterium
GGCGAACAAGAAGGAATTACGCGACGATACTGCGATATTTCTAAATTAAAAGTTTATTCAAAGGTAGCTCAACGGGTAGATCCTTTTAACTCCTTGAAAAGTAACATTGCACTTGCGGCAAAGGCATATTTGTCTTAGAAACGACATTAACTTCATGGAAGATTAAGTTCAATGAGTTCGTATAAAAAAGAATCTGCGCAAAGTTCTATTGGCTAAAACATAACTTTCTTGAGCGTAAAGAGTTAAATGCCAAAAAAAGCCAGCGAGAGCGTTTGCGGGTCTCAGAGCATGCGTGCCTGCCCACCATGAGAGATCTTTCTCATGAAATATATTCCGCCAAGAATTCAAAACAAACATCTTCTCACGACCCTCAACTATTTCATGTGTTGCTCCAAGAAAACATTCAGCCAGTTTACGACTGGGATATGAGCTGGTAACTCTGACAAGTCTTAAAGCCAATTCTAAATCCAATTCCTGGGTAGATTTCTCGGCGGCCCAATGAGCACCCTTCAAAATGGCATGACGTAAATTCTGATTGAGTTCGTCAGTTTCAATCTTAAGAATAGGAATTCCATTAGAGCTGTAAGCTTGAATGCCTGGTGTTGGATCAGAGAACAGAGTCTCGATAAAATCTCGATTCCTTACCAAACTGAACCAATTTCTTGAGAAGAATCTAACCATTGTCGATTGTTGTGGTTTATTGGCCCCAATTAGAGCGACAAAGGCTCCATGCCAAGAGATTTCGGGATGTAAGTCCTGTAATCTACAAAGTAGAGATCCTCTCCAACCAAGATCGAAGACAAGAATTTCACTTTGCCCTTGAATCATTTGGTCCAAGTAGGTTTCAAAATTTGATGACTCAATCGCAACACGGGATACTTGGAGGTATGTGGACTCAAACTGACGATTTTCCCTCCTAAAAAATGAAAATGGGAGCCACCCATCACGGCTTGAAAACCAAATAACTTCGGAGCCACGGGCTTTTGCTACATTTTCTACAAATGACGCGATAGTCTTCGCAATCGGAGCACAAATTAAAGCCCCAACCAGTTCCGGAGTATTTTTGCTCGAGTGTTTGTTTTCCACCATAAAAAGAGCAAACTGTAGAGAAAGTTCTGTAATAAATGCCTCGCCAGTTGCACCCGCTTTGAGCAAGATCTTGACGCCTTTTTTCGAAAGAACTCCTTCGATGAGTACTTGATCCAGCAATTTTGAATAATGAATCGTTTCTATACCTAATTTGCCAGGGACTTCCACATCTGCCTGACCATTATCGCCTACATGCATCCAACGGCCAGGATCAACATTCCAGCGCTTCTGGAGGTTTTGAAATAGCCCGGTAGATTTAGTAATCCCTTCATCCGAACTGGTGATGACCTCATAGGTTGGACCTCCTACTGCAATAATAATCTTCCTTAGTTGGTTCGCAGAAAAATAGATATCGCTAACGAGGACGACTCTTACTCCAGCACGGGATGCCTCCCTTAACCATTCGCTAATTTCTGGATTAATTCGCAAAGTGCTAATCTCCAACTTAACTTCGTCCTCGATACTCCATTTTTTTGGCATCAGCCGATATATATCAGCAATTCGAATTTCCTTTTGTCCCTGAAAATGTGTAAATACGCGACCGATGAATTCTGAAGATATGCGAAAAATTGAAAACCAGTTTCCCTGACGCTTCCAAAGCCGAGTCGGAGTAATCGATTCTCTAACGAGTAGAGTGTCAAAAACATCGCAAGTGATCAGGGATATATTGGTGAAATCACCTGGTAATTGCATAAGGTGAATCTATTCTGAATGTCGAATGAAAAACTTTGCGATAGGACGCAAAAGATTTCTAAATGGCTTCAACCCAGGTATTGTCGCCAGGAGTGAAAAAAGCACTATTCGTCTCGAGGCGTGTCCAGCAGATGTCAACAATTCAACCACCGTTTGGCTTGAATTTTGTTGCCCTAAATTTTGTTGCCCTAAATTTTGGGAAAGCTTATTGATCTCAAATTGAACCTGGCTTCGCACGCCCATTGTGTAGGATTCTCTGATCTTA
>JAYVXN010000171.1:0-6854 GCA_043785085.1 Bdellovibrionales bacterium
CGGCAAGCCCCAGTGTTGTCGCTGTCGGTGGCACGACGTTTTCACAAAATGGAAGTTCAATGAGTGAAACAGGTTGGTCAGGCAGTGGCGGCGGAATCAGCACGATTTGGGATCTTCCGACCTATCAAACTAGTTTAGGTTCTCCTTACACGAAGCGCTCTTATCCGGATGTTTCGTTCAACGCTGATCCGAATTCAGGTCAGGCGGTATGGGTTACTTATCAAGGCCGCACGGGTTGGATGACAATCGGTGGTACAAGTATGGCGGCGCCACAGTGGGCGGGTTTTATGGCGCTCGTGGGTGAGGCTCGTCAGAGCCATGGCAAAGCCACCCTAGGCTTTTTAAATCCGATCATTTACGGATTTACCCAGGCTGATTTGACCTCGACCTTCAATGACGTCACCAGCGGCAGCAATGGCGCCTTTAAAGCGGGCCCTGGTTGGGACGCCGTGACTGGTTTCGGTAGCATGCAGGCGTCAGCTCTGTTGAACCGATTGCAATCGAACTAGGTCGTCTGAGTTTGAGAGAAAATGAAAAAGCGCAAACTTTAAAAAAGTTTGCGCTTTTTTTTGCCTGTCGTGAGCGCCTAGTCCTTCGCGCGCGAAGGACTAGTTGCCGGACGGGAAGAAGGGCAGGTGGAGAAACTTCCACCACGGGTCACGACGTTGATCGACGGCCAAGCGCTTAGGATCATAGGCCCAAATGCGCGTTCCATCCTTCATTACCGGAGTCACACCAAAGGTAATTTCCACGCGAAAATCTTTGTCTGAGTCTTTGTAGGTATCGTTTTGATGACAGAAATTTGAAAGACTGCCACGTAAAGTAAATAAACCTGAACTCACGGTATCAGAATATTTATACCAATAGACATTATGATAGGTGGCCGAATAGGGCCGTGAATAGCTCAAATTGATATCTGGAAGAGGATCAATTGGAATCGGTATCGTAATGATCGGACATTTCAATTCATCTTTAAAGGCTTTTGAGACATCTACGACTGTATCGTAAACATTTAAAAGAATTTCGGGAAAGTTTTGATGGCTGCGGTCATTGATTATGGTCGCGGAAATCTGCACATCATTCGGTAGAAATGGTGTGGTGATGATGTCTTGTTGCAAGAGCATTGACACTTTTGCGCCTAAGAAGTCGAGCTCAGTGTGTGAGTAGGTGCCATAGTGATGACCCATTTCATGGGTTAACATCGCGACACTTTGTCCCAGTGAGGCTGGTTGGAAACGGCCGGTTGAATCTTTCAGGTAAAGCAAATCCAAATTAAAATAGATCGGTGAACCGATCGTGCTTCCGGTTTTGGCAACTTTGACTTCGCCGTCAATAATAAAGAACCCGGGATTGCCTTGTTCTGAGTCGAACTGAATCTGGCAGAGTCATGCATAGCCTAAGCTGACAAATATTTACGGTTTTGTCAACAACTCGGAACAGATTGTCCCGAGTTGAAAGTCGGGACACTATGTTCCGAGTTGTTGATATTCTCACTTGTCGAATGGAGCGGGCGCAGTTAATTATAAATTCAGAACGGCTGCGCACCGGAAAAAATTAATTGCTGCCGACCCTGCTTCGGCATTCTTATGGAAGGACTTTTTTATGAAAAAATTAATGCTTGCTTTGTCTTTAGCTGTCACTTTGTTTTCAATGGGAGCAAAAGCTGAAGATTCACCGACTTGGGTTTGCCAATTGGCCTTCACTGGTCAGGCGCAAGGTTTTCAAGTTTTTGTCGGAAAATTCGTCATTGATGGCAAAGGTGACCTCAATTGCGTCGGCGCTCACGGTGATAAGTTAAAAGTCCCCTTGAACTTGAATTTTGTCGCGGCTCCGTTAGCCTTTAAAATCGCATTCGGAAAATTCAATGTTTATGGCGAAGCTGCACAGATCAACCTGTTTAACCGCGAGCCAAAAGACATCATCGGCAGTTACGCAGTTGCCCAGGCACAAGCTGTGATCATCGGTGGCATTGGTGCGATTACCGCTGTTCACGCGCACTTGCCGGATCTCTCTTTAGTATTTTCACTCCAGTTCGCTAAAGGTTTCGGTCTGAACGTGGGTGTCAGTGAGCTTCAAATCAGCGTCGATGAGTCGCGCTTGGCGATGGAATAAGCACTCTATATATATCAGATTTGCCGCAACCGCCCTTCTATGGGGCGGTTTTTTTTGGTGCTTTCATTCTTATGATTGGTATTAATCAAACTCTCAGAGATAAATTTCAAATTGCCATTTTGCTACCACTCCTCGGCCCGCTTCACCTCGCTTTTAAATAAAATGACCTGAAATTCCCTCTTCGACACCAGTAAATCTTGGCACCAGCCTTGCTGAGTGAAGCAGTAGGAACAAAGCCAGCGACTCGTGCGTTGTGCAAACAGGGGTTAGGGGGACGTTCATGATTCGAGGATTATTTCTCGCAGTGGTTTTTATTTTTCCGCTCACGGCGCGAACGCAAACGACAGAGAGTCAAACCGTCCAGCAAACGGCACCGAGTGCGTCGCCCAGCGCTTCGCCAGCACCTGAAGCCTCGTCTGCTGCCCCGGTCGAAACGCTTCCCACGGCCCCTGTTTCCGATAAAATTGAAAAAGTTGAAGTGACTGGTTCCCATATAAAAAGAATCGACACGGAAGGCGCCTCACCTGTTGAGGTCATCACTCGTAAAGAATTAGAGAAGACAGGATACAACTCAGTGGCCGATGTTATGCGCGACACCACGACCAACTCCTTTGGCTCAGCCCGAGAGGCCTCTGGCTCAAATGCCGCTGGCAATGCTGAAGTCGATCTGCGCGGTCTCGGTTCAAGTAATACGCTGGTGCTTCTCAATGGTCAGCGGTTACCGACAGATGCGGTAACTGGTGCGGTGGATTTAAATTTAATTCCAATGGCTGCGGTCGAGCGCATTGAAGTCTTAAAAGACGGTGCCTCAGCGATTTATGGATCAGACGCCTTAGGCGGAGTCGTCAACATTATCACGCGCAAAGATTTTAATGGCACGGAAGTCAGTTTGACGGAATCAACGCCTGAATTGAAGGGCGGCCGCAAGAGTGAGATCAGTGTCGTCAACGGCTTGAATCGCGGAAAATTCAATATGGTCAACGTGCTTCAATATCGTAATAACGAAGTCATCTACTCGCGCGATCGTTCCTGGACTAACACTGGCACGAGCACCTTCGGCTCTCCGGGAAGCTATCGCAATGCCAGTGACGTTTGGCATGCCGATCCGAATTGCCCGGCCGCGCAAATTCAGCACACACCTGAAGGTGATTTCTGCTCTTTTCGTTATCCTAATTACTCAACTGAACTGCCAGCTCTGCAGCAGCTGAGTTTTTTAAGCGAGAGCAATCTGGAATTGAATTCAACTGTGAAGCTCACAGCTCGCCTTGGCGGGACACAAAAACGCGTGCAGTGGTCTTTCGCGCCTGCACCAGGGCAATTCACGATTCCTGCGGCGGTCGCGGGCACATTGGGTCCTGGGGGGGGCGCACTTCCAGGAACGACTCCCGGGCAGGATTTAAAAGTGAAATATCGTCTCTTGGATCTCGGCACGCGCGATACCGAGATCACCACGAATTCTTACAATCTTTTATTAGGGGCCACGATTCAAGCTCCGTCAGACTGGCAAATCGATGTGACGGGCTCACATAATATTGTCAAGAGTCATGATGAAGGTGTGAATGGCTATGCCCTCACTTCGATTTTGCAAAGCGATATTCAATCAGGCGCCTATAACCCTTTTGCCACAGGAGCCAAGGGCAGTTTGAATAATGCCCGCTACAACCCGCTTGAAGAAACCCTGTCACAGCTTTCAAACGTCGAGGTGAAGGCCTCGGGTGAAGTCGGAAAATTGCCGGCGGGTGCAATTGGTGTCGCGGTCGGCTCTGATTTTACCATTCAAAAGTATGAAGATAACTTCGATGAAAAGAGCGTCAAGAAACAGGTCTTTGGCAACGCTGGCAGCAGCGGGGGCGGTCAGCGCGATATTCGCTCGGCTTACACTGAGCTTTCAATACCGGTGACTAAAAAATTAGAATTACAATTGGCCGGACGCTACGATCACTACAGTGATTTCGGTGACACGGCCAATCCGAAAGCGGCACTTCTCTATCATGCGACTCCGAGTTTACTTCTGCGCTCTTCAGTCGGAACCGGTTTTAAAGCGCCGCTCATGCAGGACCTGTACGCCGCAACGACCAACGGCAACCCAACTTTTATTGATTATGTCTCGTGTAACCGTGAAAAGCAGGCTGGTGGCGATACACCCTCGTGCACGCCGCAACAGTACCCGGTCACCAGTAGTGGCAACACGGGTCTTCGAGAAGAGAAGTCGATTTCCTACAATGCCGGTGCGGTTTTTGAACCGAGCACGGATTTCAATTTAGGCACGGATTTATTTCTCACAAAACTCAGTAACGTCGTTGGAATTGATTTCAACGATGCCATGCTGGCAGAAAGCCAAGGGGTCGATTTATCGAAGTACGGCGTCATCGTCAATCGAGATTCGAAAGGCTATATTGACAGCATCATAGCTCCTCAACAAAACTTGTCGTCACAAGAAGTTTCCGGACTTGACGTGTCAGCGATGTTACGCGTTCACAAATTTAAATTCACAACGCAACACTCGCAGCTTTTTTACTTTAAAGAAGAAGGCTTTCCCGGGACGGGTTTGCGCGACAAGCTGGGTGAGGCGGGTCGCCCAAATTGGCGTAACACGACGGCGGTGACATTTTTGCCGAGTGATCGCCAGGATCTGACGCTCTCAGCACTCACGACAGCGGGCAGTGGTAAGTCGATCAAAGAAGATGGCAAGCTTCCAAACTACACAGAGTTTGATTTGGCCTACTCCTATCGTACGCAAAAGATCGGGACCTTTTCATTGGGCGTGCGCAATCTGCTCGGAACCACTCCGCCTTTGGACGAGACCAATCCCACGGCGCAATTAGGTACGACTCTCTATGATCAAATTGGCCGGCAGTTTATTGCTGGATATAAGAAGACGTTTTAAGAGTGTCCGCGTGCAAGCGGACTCTAAAAAAGGAACTTCTCATGCAAAGTGTATTAAGGTTTATTTCACCACGGAACTATCAAGGGGCCTTTCTTTGGGCAGTGCTGAGCCATATCGGAATTTACTTAACGGTTGTTTTTGTTTTGGGCTCGAGTCTGAATCAGGCCCTCGCGCCAAAAAAAGAAGAGACGATCGATTTCGGTTATCAGACTTTTGATGAGCCGCCACCGGAAGTCAAAGAAGTCAGACGAGTGGTCAAAGCTCCAGACCCGGAAACTCCGGTTGAAAAGAAATCCGTCCCCGACAATTCTCCGAAAGAATTGCAAGACGACAAAGGCGTGGTTTCTGGAACTCAAGGACCGGCTAAGCCAGTGGCGAGCCAAGTCGGCTCTGACTCAAATGGAACTGCCGCATCGACTCCATATTATCGCATCAAACCGAAATATCCGAAAGCGGCGCTGGTCTCAGGAGCGGAGGGCTGGGTGATGATGCAAATTGATATTAATGAAAAAGGTGAAGTCGAAAACGTGCGCGTCGTCGATGGCGAACAAAAAAATCTTTTTCAGTCTGAAGCCCGACGGGCCGTTGAACAATGGAAGTATAAGCCGTTTGTTGACAGCAGTGGCAAACCGTTTCGCAAAATCGATCATCAAGTGCGCGTCGATTTTAAATTGCAGGATGCAGGTTGATTTTTAACTCATAGAAAAGGGGAACAAATATGGAAACACTTTTTAAAATCTCAGAAGCTTCAGCCTCCGGAATCTTATACCTTATGGGTTTTTTGAGCCTCGTGAGTGTGACGATTATGTTTGAGAGGTTTTTCGCGTTGAAAAAAATTAGCTCCAGTAGCTCAGGCATGGCCCAAGGCTTTCGGCGCGTGATCGCTGAGCAGGACTTGGAGCAAATTGAAAAACTCTCTGAGCAGGGTGCTTCTCTCGAAGGCCGAGTCTTGGGTTACGGCTTAAATTTTGTGCGTAAACATGGCTCTAGCGGTCTTGATGAATTGTTTGATTCATTCAAAGCGATTGAACGACCGGGTCTAGAAAAAAATCTCAATATTCTCGGAACTATTGCTTCAAATGCGCCGTACGTGGGTCTGCTCGGCACCGTGATGGGCATCATGAAGGCCTTCAATGATTTGGCGAGTGCGCCCGGTGGCCAAGGTAATGAGGCCGTGATGGCGGGTATTGCTCACGCGCTGGTTTCAACAGCAATTGGCTTAGCGGTCGCAATTCCTGCGGTGGTGGCCTTTAACTTTTTTCAGAAAAAAGTCGGCTTAGTCTTAGGCAATATCGATGCGGCTCGCGATCTGTGCTTGGTCTATACAAAAAGTAGAAAGGCGTAACCCATGGCTGCGAAATCTAGATCCAATGATGATCAAGGCTCAATCGTCGAGATCAACGTCATTCCATTGGTCGATATTATCTTAGTGGTATTGATTATCTTCATGGTCGCCGCACCCTTGGTGATGCAGCCAAAGATTGATATCAATTTGCCTAAATCGTCCTCGGCAAAAGAAGATAAGGACAAAGCGCCTTTTCGTGTCGTACTTGGCAAACAAGGTGAGTTGTTTGTGAACAATAAGCCGGTGACAATGGCAGGTCTTACCGAAGAATCAAAAAGGCAAGTGGCCACTCATCCAGAAACGGCCGCACTTTTAGTGGCCGATAAAGCGGCGACGCTTGAAATGGTCACCGAGCTTGTCGATGCGATTAAGACGGGCGGGGTGAAGAAGGTGGCGTTTAGTATTCAGCGGAAACCTTGAGGTCCGGGGGAGACGGGTGGTCCGGGTGGCGGTGGCAGCCCGCTACGATAACAATGAGCTGCAAACTTTCATTCAGCTTCAGGGCTGGAA
>JAYVXN010000172.1:0-2024 GCA_043785085.1 Bdellovibrionales bacterium
CATCCACACGAATTCTTTAGCGAGCATCGCTGTTGCCATCGCCTCAATGACTTGCTGTCGACCATGGACAGCCTGATTGATTTGTTTGAGGGCTTCGACCGATTCACGCCATGCTTGAGCATTGGTGCGCGGGGTGTGCTGAGCGGTCTTTGCCTGAACGAGTCGAGCGGCTGAGTCTGCGAAAATGTCCACACAGCTCAGGCCGTTTGCAAAGGCACCTGGAGAAGCCAAAATTAGGCCTGTCATCATAAGGAGAGAAAGTTTTTTTGAAGCTCGCATAGATCAACCTCTGAGGGCATAGGGATGGGTCAGGGGATCCCTTTTTCATTTCCTCAATGTGAAGTTCTTACAATTCTTATGCCTAAGCTTGGAATGTCGAACTATTGATCAGGTGTCAAAGCCATTGCAAAGCAGTGGGCAGGAAGAGGGGCGAACTTGGATTTTCAGCACGGTCCGCACTGAATTTGATTGAGTCCACAGTGGTTTGCGCGAAATTTCTATGACTAGTGATTGGACAAAGCGCCCAAAAAGGCGTGTCGCTAATGATTCTGTTTAGAGCGCGAGGCAAACGGGGTCGCAGCCGTGTCCCGTAATTCATTTGCCGCTGGAACGTAATTTGATTTCACCAATTCACCCAGCTCAAAAAGCGCTTCTTTGCTGCCGCTACGTGCACCCTCAATCATGCGATCGACATGCAGAAGCATGCGCTTTCGTTCATCCACATGCGTATTTAAATTCGAGTCTCCGTTTGGCAAAGTCAAAATATCCGGGTGCTCAGTTTTCAACTCATCTCCGCGAATATAGAGTTCTTCAAACATCTTTTCTCCCGGTCGCAATCCGGTATAAACGATGCCGATTTCTTCTTCGGTTTTACCCATGAGTGCAATCAAGCTATGGGCAATATCGAGAATCCGCACGGGCTCACCCATGCGCAAGACATTGATGTCGCCGGGTCTGGCAATGGTCGCAGCCTTTAGAACTAGCGACACGGCTTCCGGGATCAGCATAAAAAATCGAGTCATATCTTTGTGCGTGATCGTAACTGGGCCGCCGTCGATGATTTGTTTTTTCAAAAGCGGAATTAGGCTGCCACTACTTCCTAAGACATTGCCGAAACGAACCGAGCAATAGCGATTGCCGGTTTCAAGGGCGGTCGCCGTGACTAGTAATTCGCAAACGCGCTTGGTTGAGCCCATGACACCTGCGGGGTTGACCGCTTTGTCAGTCGAAATCATCACAAAGCGCTCGACATCGATTTCACGGCAAAGACTCAGCAAAACTTTGGTGCCATGCACATTATTGAGAATCGACGGGAACGGATTACTCTCAACCAAGTGGACATGTTTGTAGGCAGCGGCATGAAAGACCACATCGGGGCGAAATTCCAGCATGGCAATGCGCATGGTGGCTTCGTCTTTGAGGTCAATCAGGAGGGGCACCACTCGTTGTGTATCATGGGTTGAGAGGCGCAGCTCTTTATCGATTTCGTAGAGATTATATTCAGAGCTTTCCAGCAGTAAAAGGCGACTCGGCTCATTGGCCATAATTTGCCGAGCAAGCTCACTGCCGATCGACCCGCCCGCACCGGTGACCATAACGGTTTTACCGCGCACCATCTCTCGCACGGAAGACAGGTCCATGTCCCGGGGCGGGCGATTGAGAAGATCCGGCAGGTCAATTTCACGATAAATATCGACTTTCTTAGCCTCGGCCTGCGAGATGTTGGCGGTGATGCGCGGGCGGATATTGTACGGACGGGTGATTTGCACGACTTCGCGAATCAATTCTCCTGGCAGATGTGGCAGAGCAATGATGAGCTGGGAGATTTCATATTTTTCGATAATCGCCTTGAGATCTTTGAGTGTTCCGAGGACAGAAACACCGTTGATGACCAGACCGCGTTTACCTTCATCATCATCAATAAAGCCAATTAAATTCGTGTTGAGCCCGGGGTCGGATTTAAAGCGGTGGGCGAGCAAGCGGCCGTTGTTGCCAGCACCGTAGATCAGGGTGTGTTTTCCTTG
>JAYVXN010000173.1:0-6800 GCA_043785085.1 Bdellovibrionales bacterium
TTAACCGCCTTGCACGCGCAAGCTGTCCAAGAGGGAGCAGCCCTCTAGGCGGGTATGAAGACTGAGCCTGCAATGAGACCAATTGCTTTGCAGGCTTAAGAAAATTTATCGGAGGTGTCTCAAATTGGTGCAGTTTAAGACGGAAAAGTCTTTTCTGTTCTTTGCTTGCCAAGCCGCTCGCAAAGGCGACCGATCCTGGGCTAAAGAACCAGATCAAGTCGACGAGATCCTTCGGAAGGAGAGCAGATAGGAACGAACCAATTACATCCGAAAGAACGAGTGATCGTCGTCGGCGTTGGCCTAAAAAACGAATCATTCGTTGAACTCAAAGAAAGCCTCTGCGAACTTGAAGAACTTGCGGTTGCAGCCGGCGGAGAAATCGTCGGAAGCCTCACGCAAATTCTTGGCCAATTTCATCCCGCTACCCTGATGGGCTCTGGCAAAGTCGATGAGATCAAAGAGTTGGTCATTGAAGCCCAGGCCTCCATTGTCATTGTCGACCATCAACTCAGCGGTATCCAAACCCGCAACCTCGAAAAAGATCTGAATGTGCGAGTCTTAGACCGCAATCAAATCATTCTCGATATTTTCTCGCAAAGGGCGCAGACTTACGAAGGAAAGCTTCAAGTTGAACTTGCACAAATGCTCGATCAATTGCCGCGCATGGTCGGTGCATGGATGGACTCTCTTTCGCGCCAAGGTGGCGGAATCGGCACCCGTGGTCCGGGTGAGACAGCACTTGAAATGGATCGCCGGCGCATTCGTGAGCGCGTGAAGTTAATTCGCAAACAACTTGAAACTGTTCGGCAAAGCCGCTCGCAACACCGGGCCGCTCGTAAGCGCAATAAAGTGCCAAGTTTTGCTTTGATCGGCTATACGAACTCCGGCAAAAGCACTCTGCTCAATAAACTCACAGCCTCACAAGTTTTCGTCAAAGACCAAGTTTTTGCAACTCTTGACCCTACTACGAGAAAGATTCACTTGCCCGATGGCCCGCCCGCGGTTGTGACAGATACGGTGGGCTTTATTCGCCGTCTTCCTCCGCAGTTAATTGAAGCCTTTAAAGCAACACTTGAAGAATCTGATGAGGCCGACATCCTTTTACATGTCGTCGATCTCTCGTCTCCGCAAATGCTCAGGCAAGTTGAAGTGGTGAATGAACTAATTAAAGAATTCAACTGGAGCAGTAAGCCAGTGATTCATATCTTTAATAAGATTGATCAAGCGCCCTTTGAAAAACAATTTCAGGTGAAAGCTTTTCCGCGAGTCTTCGTCAGTGCGCTTTCGGGCGATGGCCTTGATCGCCTCAAGCGCGTGATGAACGAGCAGATTCAAGCGCTCTTTCAAGAAGTCGAATTGTTTTTTCCGAAAGCTGAAGAGTACCGGATTTATGAGCTCAGCCGCGAGACACAAATCACCAAGAAAGAAGCCGCAAGTTCAGGTACGATTTGCTACGCACATATGACACCGAATCTTTTGAGCCGGTGGAAAGATTATCTGGTTACGGTGAGTTCTTTTTAAGTCAGTGGACTAAATTGACTAAATTGAGCCGCGTTGTCTGAGACGATGTTCGCGGCGAACTTTAGCGGCTTCATAGCGACGCTTTTCTTCGGGAGTCTCAGGAATCACAGGCGGAACTGCAACCGGATTACCCTTTGCATCGAGTGCTACAAACGTAAGATAAGCCGAAGCCGTGTGAAAGCGTTCGTTGGTGATGGGATTCTCAGCATCGACACGAACGCCAATTTCCATAGACGTCTTACCGGTGTAATTAACCGACGCCTGCAAATTCACCACCCAGCCTTTATAGACGGGTTTTACAAACTCTAAGTAATCAATGCTCGCTGTGACGACTTGATGACTCGAATGTCTTTGCCCAGCAATGGCCGCGCAAATATCGATCCAGGACATGATTTGCCCACCAAAAATACTGCCCAAGGCGTTGGTGTGCGTGGGATGAACAAGCTCGGTCATGACGACCCGTGATTGCGAAACCGGACGTGCTGCTTGCGACCCACTCATATACTTCTCGAGATGAAGGTGAAAAGAGACTGCCTCTGCTCTTCAGTTACAACTATCTGACACATAACCTCAGCGGATTGTCAGAGGCAGCTACTCAGTAGATCTCTAACTCTTACAGACCGAAAGCGCCAGCATCGTTATTGCCGCTTCCGATATCAGTGCCAGTGCCAGTGCCCGTGCCACGAATTGGCGTGACATTGCCTGAAACGGTCGCGTTACCAGCTGGAATGGTATTGATTGCCGCGGCTGCGTTGGTCTCGGCGCGACCCGCTGCTTGAGCTTCGTTTTCCACGAATCCCAAATGAGGCAAACACCACACGATCAACTGAGCTCGTGATTTAACGTTCATCTTTTTATAGATGTTCGTTAGGTGAAATTTGACCGTTTTTTCTGTTACGAATAGTTGATTCGCAACTTCCTTGTTCGACAAACCTTTAGAAACCAGTTCTGCAACTTCGGCTTCGCGATTTGACAAACCCTTTTGTATGAGGACATCTCTGAGCATCCTTGCTCCCTCCCGCTAAGGTTATAATAACCTGTTAATATTTTCCGTCTAAAGTCTTGATCCTTGACTCAACCTGTATCAAAGTCTGACAGGCATTTTTTTAGAAATCAATACCTTAAAGTCACACTTTTTTAAAACTGGACTAAAAAAGCAAAGCGACCCTAGGTCAAGCCCTGGTCAAGTTTTACACCCTGACTAAGTATTTCAATGCATCCGAATGCAGCACAGATTTCTTTTAAGCATCGCTTTCATTAATAAATGTCCGAAAGACCAGCGAAAAGATCAAACCTTGACAGGCTCCGAAGGTCAACCGTCAAATTTATGACATGGTTTTTTCGATTCAATGTCGGTACACTTTTGGGGTTTTCAAATGACGGCAGCTTGACCCCTGACAAGAGGTCAAGCTTTTAATTTTGAACGAATGCGCTCAAGCAAGGCTTGTGCATTCATATCTCGAGAGACTTTGATCCCAAAAACATCATCGATTTGTCGACCCCAAGTGTGGACCTTTGCCCATTGAATAGTTAATTCTTCATTGAAAATCGCTCGCGCTGCCTGCACCAAAGCCCCCTTCTGATCGCGACCGCGAAAACTCAAAATGATTTCTTGATCATCCTGACTCACTAACTCAATCGCATCAAACTTCACTGTGAATTCTGGAGGCACCGAGCTCTTAGTCAGATGTTTTAACGTCTTTCGCAATTGCGCGGCTGTACGATTGCTCTTGATATGAAACCAATCGTAAGCGCCAATCAACGGATCGGTTTGCACCGACGCATGCCGGACACTGCAACCAAGTCGATAGAGTGTTTCTACGAATTCCAAAAACAGACCCGACCGATCTTGGCGCGAATGAAAGCGAATCCACAAATCTTTGGCTTTGCCCTGAACGAGTAATGGTTCAAGACTTTCTTTTTGCCCTTTCACTGAGGTAATGGCCGCTTGTAAATCGCCCGCCAAAAGCGTCGGACGAATCGCTTCAACTACGAATGGATCAAATTTATGTAAAAGGTCATGCTCAGGATTCAATTTCAGAACTTGAGCTGATTTTAAAAATTTCAAGTAATGACTTGTTTCGGGTGCAGAGAGCGTTTGCGCAAGCTCCGACAAGAGCCGCTCTTTCCATGAAGTCCAGGCTTCGGGATTGGTGGCGCGAATATCGACCACCGTAAAAATCGTCAGTCGGCTCGTGCGCGGTCCCACCACCCCTTGATCCGTCAAACTCTGCCACGTGCTAGGAGCATGTGGATTGCGGCGAAAGGCTGCCTCCGAAATCAACAGATGCGCTTCAACCATCCACGCGACCTCATCGATGAGGTCGCGTTTGATGCCAAAGCGAGTGAGATCTTTGCGCGTGATCTCGACCCCTTTATGTGAATGATCCCCACCCCGGCCTTTGGCGATATCGTGATACAGGCAGCTCCAAGTGAGAATGCGCCAATCGGTTTTTCCTAGTTTTTTAATTTCATTTTGCAAACGGCCGGCGGACTTGGGTTTTTGGTAAACTCGTTTTAGTTCTCGCAAGGCCTGCAGCAAATGGGCATCGACACTAAAGCGATGATATTGATCATGCTGAACATGCCCGATGATGAGTTTGATTTCAGGAATACAGTGATCGATCAGCCGGGACCGAAACAGCGCGACGGTCCAAGCATCGGGCGCACTCGGCGAAATAAAGCGCTCCACCTCGCGGCCGATTTCGGCGCCAGCCCTATTTGTTTTTCCTGACCTTGCAAAGACCTCTTCTGCGGCCTGGCGAACCCGGTATTGCATTAAAACGCCCGGATCTTTTTCAAGGGCCCGAAACAAATCACCAACCGAATTGAGCTTGCGCTTTTCAACAAGTTCTAAATGCCCCTTGGAGCTGCGCACTTGTTCAAAAATCCAATCCGCATAAAAACTCACCCGAGAAAGGCCTTTTTGAATTTCGCGCATGAAATCCTGATTGGTCAGGTAGCCAAACCACTGCGTGAGTTGCAATTGCTCAGGAGCAGACAAAATATCCCCACCACCCAAGAGGTGCAATTTTTGCCGAACCGTCAGAAAAAACGCCTTATAATAATTTAAAACCTCCAGAACATGTGGCGCTTGCGAGACAAATTTATCCGCAAAGAGCTCATAAGCCATCAAAGCCTGTTGCAGATCACGTAGACCGCCCGGCCCATATTTCAAATTTGGCTCAAGGAAGTTTGAAATAGAATCATAGCGATCGGCTCGATGTTTGCGCTCAAGCTGCATGGCGCGAAGAAGTTGACGGCGCAGACCGGATTGCTTGATGAGTTTTTGTTGAGCCTGAAGCTGAAGACTTGCTTCCGGTGAAAGTGGCCTGGCTTGCAGAAGCGCTAAAATATCAAATGGCTCTACTCCTTTGGTCCAATCCGAGCGATCTTCTGGAACCCGGTAGCGCAACTTTTGCCCTTGCCCGTGCAGGACATCACTGAAGGCAGTCACGTCTTCTTCATTGCCGCAAAAAAGCAAATCAATATCCGAGCGCGGGCACAGTTCATTTCTGGCCCAAGAGCCTAAGGCAATTGGCAGAGTGTCCGGCCATTGCGGAAGAGTTTCGAGTTTCTCTTTTAATTTGTTCTCGAGCCAGGCTGAGAACTCAAAATTTGGAAAAATCCGCGCCTTCGCCTCATCCCCGTCTGGTAACGACGACGGTGGCCGAAGACGCTTCTGAGCTTCATCAAGTTCTGTTTTATTTAAGAAAGTTTTTGTTGCCATTGCGCAATCTGCATCAGGGCTTCAAGTGGCGTGAGGCGGTTCAAATCCAGGGCTTTAATACTTTCAAGCACCTCTGGAAACGGCCCACCTAAGTTATCCTCGGCTGGTGCGTCCAACAACGAAAGCTGCGGCGAGGGCTTTAGCTCTTCCAGGTTTTTTAAAATCGTTTGCGCCCGCTTGGTCACGGCATTCGGCATTCCCGCCAGTTTCGCAACCTGTATTCCATAAGACTTATTGGCCGCCCCTGGTACCAGCGAGTGCAAAAAGAAAATCTCACCATTCTTCTCGCGAATCGCCATATGAGCATTGTGCAATTGCGAAAAGCGCATTTGCGTGAGTTCATGGTAGTGTGTTGCAAACAACGTCAAGCACTCGGAGCTTTGCAAGAGATACTCCAAAATCGCCTGCGCCAAGCTCATACCATCAAACGTCGAGGTGCCCCGCCCGACCTCATCAAGAATCACTAGCGAGCGTGGTGTGGCCGCCTTTAGCATCTCAGCAGTTTCTTGCATCTCAACCATAAAGGTCGACAAACCTTCTGAGAGAAAATCACTGGCGCCAATGCGGGTAAAAATCTTATCCAGCACCGGCACTTCGGCCGCCGCCGCCGGTACAAAACTACCGATTTGCGCCAGAATGCAGGTCACCGCCACCTGGCGCATCAAGGTGCTTTTACCGGCCATGTTTGGCCCCGTTAACAACAGGCAATGTCGTGCGTGGATCTCAATATCATTGGCCACAAAGGGCATTTTCAAGGCTTGTTCAACAACCGGATGACGACTCGCTTTTAAGCCAAGATGGCCAGTTTCAGAAAAACTCGGGCGCACATAGTTTTGTTCAAGAGCTAAAAATGCCAGTGACGTGAGGACATCCAGCTCACTCCACTCACGCGCCAATTGCAAAAGGACACTTGAAGCTCGTCGCGCGGATGTTTTTAAATCCTCAAAGATTTCAACTTCCAGCTCTAGGCGTTTGGCTTGCGCGGTCAACACCTGACCCTCAAGCTTTTCAAGCTCAGGTGTCAAATAGCGCTCGGCATTGGCGAGAGTTTGTTTACGCTGATAGCGCTGCGGAACTTTGTCTTTATGGGTGTTGGTGATTTCAATATAATAGCCAAACACATTATTGAAACGAACCTTGAGAGAGGAAATTCCGGTCAGCTCTTTCTCGCGCGCCTCTAGTTCCAAGAGCAAGCGACTGGAATCTGTCGACAAATCGATGAGCTCATCTAGGGCCGCACTCACACCCCGGCGAATGAGGCCGCCATTTTTAATTTGCACGGGTGGTTCATCGACGAGTGTTGTGGTGACTTTTTGAATCAGCTCCTGCGCTGTGTTGAGAAATTCCAAGCGCCAATTGCGCTCCGGACTGAGCGCAGAAACTTCAAGACCTGAGGAGAGAGTTTCGCTCAGTGCCAGTAGATCGCGCGGAGTACAACCGGGATTGCCGAGCTTACCCAGCCTGCGTTCGACATCACCCATACGAGAAAATCTTTGTCGTACTTCTTTCAGGCGATCTTGCTCCTGCGACCAGTGCGTGACGGCCTTCT
>JAYVXN010000174.1:0-2011 GCA_043785085.1 Bdellovibrionales bacterium
ATTTTCGCCGCACAATACGGGCAATACGATAATCCCGATCAATCTCCAGATGCTTTATTGAAAGAAGCCGAGCAAGGAAAAATCACGCAATTGCAAAGCAAGCGGTTTCGTCTGATTAAAAACTCCTCGACGCATATGACTTTTCGCGAGGCCTCTTGTTTTCGCTATGCCAGCGAAGCAGAGGACCGACAAATTCCTGAGCGCAGCACCTATCCCTATTTTGTCCGCATCAATGGGGTGTTTTGCCTACATCCTGATCGCTCCGGCCGATTTATTGACCTCTCTTATTCCCAACGTTTTGTGGGGCCGCGCCAGCCCCTCGAACTGACCAAAGAAGGGGATGCTTTTGTCGGAAGTTTGGTTTTTGCCATTAAGCCCTGGGAACTGATCTCTTTAGCGCGTGAGCAAATGTATCAAAAAAAACGCCTTAGTTTGGCGCGACAAATGCTGAACGTCGCCCTCACTAAAACCCAGGCGGAGAAAGACTTGTACACCACCGCAGTCATCTACGGGGATCTAGGAATTAGTGCCATGCGCGGAAAATCTGCAACCAAAAAAGCCGAGGGCTTTTATCGCCAAGCCATAAAAATAAATTTAGAAAAAGGTTACCGCTACCTTTTGAGTGAAAATTATTACAATTTGGCCGGCGTCTTTCAGCTTCGAAAAAAACGTAAAATGGCCTGCGATCAATTGCAAAAAGTCAAACCCCTGGTGCTTGATTTACTGGCAAAACCGAGCGCTGTTCCGACCGGAGCCGAAGCGGATCAAGTCACCAATATCACCACGGCCGTCAATCAATTTGCCGCCGAAATCAAATGTCCCAAGGCAACGATCTCACTGCCATAGTGCGCCACGGTTTTGTAACGCCGCCGAATCCCGAATTGTTTGCGGATTAGACAGAATTTACTTTATTTAAGCGTCAGCCTCGCAGATGCATGGTAATATTCCGGCACCTGAAATGGGGTGAGATTTGCTCGCAAACACAAATGAGTCTTTGCAAAAGATTTTAGCGGACCGCTTTCAACTTTCGACTTTTCGCAAAGGTCAGCTTGACGTCATCAAATCGGTGATCAGCGGTCAGGATACTTTAGCGGTGATGCCCACGGGCGGCGGTAAATCATTGTGTTATCAGATTCCGGCTCTTTTTCAATCGGGTCTGGTGATTGTGATCTCTCCGCTGATTGCGTTGATGCAAGATCAAGTTCGCGATCTGCAAGCACGTGGCATTGCTTGCGGTTCACTTTTTTCAGGACAGACTCTCGTTGAAAAAGAGCAAGTCTTTCGAGCCTTGCGCGGAAATCCGCATTTTATTTTATATGTGTCTCCGGAGCGAGTGCAAAAGCCCGGCTTTGCCACATGGGTGAAAACCCAGAAAATCACGCTCTTTGCAATCGACGAGGCTCACTGCATTTCGCAATGGGGCCCGGATTTTCGCCAGGACTATCATCGCTTGCAATTATTACGTGAACTCAGACCAGATGTTCCGATTCTGGCGTTGACGGCATCGGCAACTCCCGATGTGTTGCGTGATATTGTCGTGCGTATGAGTTTGCGCGATCCGGCTCGGCATATTCACGGATTTTATCGAGACAATTTGTTTTATCAGGTCGAAAGCTGCGCGGATGATCCAGAGAAAATGGATTTCTTGGCAGCAGCTGTCGACCAAGTTCCGACAGGGCGAATTCTCATTTACTGTGGTACGCGCCAACAAAGTCAGGACATCGCGCAGGTTCTCGGACAAAGATTTTCTGGAGTTGGTTATTATCATGCAGGTCTTGAGTCGGCCAAGAGGCAAGAGATTCAGGCCAACTTAAGTGAAAACCGCTTGCGTATTCTCGCTGCGACCAATGCTTTTGGCATGGGGATCAATTTGCCTGATGTGCGCCTGGTGGTGCATTACCAAATGCCCTCGAGCATTGAGGCTTTTTATCAGGAAGTCGGCCGTGCCGGGCGTGATTCACAGCCGGCCCGAGGTCTGCTTCTGTATGCACGTGCCGATCGTGGACTACAT
>JAYVXN010000175.1:0-6783 GCA_043785085.1 Bdellovibrionales bacterium
TTAAAATGGCTCGACTTCTTTAATACAGGAGTCGCACGGCCCTGAGCACGAGGACGGAAGCGGCGCAAAGACGGCCCCATATCCACAGTCAAATATTTAATATAGAGGTTATCGAGATCGATAACTTTTTTTTGATCAGCGTTTGCAACGGCTGACTCAATCAGTTTTTTAAAGTATGCGGCCGGTTTCTGCGGCATAAATGACAGAATCTTTAATGCTTGATTCACGTCTTTGCCACGTACCATATCTGCTACGATGCGCGCCTTCTGGCTACCGATTTTAACGTTTCGTAATTGAGCTTTGACTTCCATTTTTTACCTCACGCCTTCTTCGCTGGCGCCGACGGAGCTGCTTTTTTCTCAGCATGTCCGTGGAATGTACGTGTCGGAGCAAATTCGCCATACTTGTGACCAATCATATTGTCAGTCACGTAGACAGGAACAAATTTACGTCCGTTATGAACCGCAAACGTTAATCCAACCGCCTCTGGAAAAACTGTCGAGCGGCGAGACCAAGTTTTAATTACTTTCTTGTCGCCCTTTTCAACAGCTACACGAATCTTTTTCGCGAGATGTTCATCAATAAAAGGACCTTTTTTAATCGAGCGTGCCACGTTTCAACTCCCCAATTACTTACGTCAGTTACTTACGTCAGTTACTTTCGACGCCGAACGATTTGAGCGTCAGTTCGTTTATTGTTACGGGTCTTATAGCCCTTGCAAGGCTGACCCCATGGAGACACCGGGTGATGTCCCTTGCCCACACCTTCACCACCACCGAGCGGGTGATCAACAGGGTTCATGGCCATACCACGAACTCCGGGACGCTTACCTTTCCAGCGCGAGCGTCCAGCTTTACCGACATTGATATTTTCGTTATCGGTATTGCCGACTTGACCAATTGAAGCCATGCAGATTGAAAGAACCTGGCGAACTTCGCCAGACGGCATGCGAACTTGGCAATATTGACCAAGTTTAGCGACCAAAGTCGCACCAACACCGGCACCGCGTGCGCACTGCGCGCCTTTTCCAGGACGCAATTCAACGTTGTGAATAGTCGTTCCAACTGGAATCGCATTCAAAGGCAAAGCATTTCCAGGCTTAATGTCGGCGGTCTCGCCAGCAAGAACCTGGTCATTTACATTCAAACCAATCGGCGCAATGATATAAGCTTTTTCGCCGTCAGCATAATTCAGCAAAGCAATCCGTGCGGTTCGGTTTGGATCGTATTCGATTGCAACAACTTTTGCCGGAACATTCAGTTTTTTACGATCAAAATCAATTACCCGAAAACGACGTTTATGGCCACCACCCTGGTGACGGATTGTAATCCAACCATGGTTATTGCGCGCAGCTTTACCGCGCAGTGGTTCTGTGAGGGACTTTTCTGGATGATCTTTTGTAATTTCCGAAAAGTCAAAACCGGTCATTCCTCTTCGGCCAGGACTTCTAGGTTTAAATAATTTGATTCCCATGATGCTTACGCTCCCTCAAAGATCGAGATTTTTTCGCCGGCCTTGAGCTTCACTAAAGCTTTTTTCCATTGCTTTGGCGGGCCCAAGCGAGCTTGTTTGCGAAAATATCGTCCGCGGCAAATCTGCGTGCGAACTGAGTCAACTTTTACGCGAAAAGCTTTTTCAATTGCTGATTTAATCTCAGTTTTAGTGGCTTCACGTGCGACTTCGAATGCATAAATATTCATCTCAGCATGGATCGCATTTTTTTCGCTGATCAGCGGCTTTTTAATGATTTCGTACATATTATGCCTCCACTCCACAGCGAGCCAAAATCTTCGGAAGTGAATTCGCCGTCACGATTGCCATGTCATACTTCAACAAGTCGTAAACATTCATGCCTTCGGCACTGTAATAACGGAATTTCACTAAATTTTGTGATGCACGCTTGAATTTTTCGTCAGCCGCTTGATCAATTAAGACAGCCTTTGTCAGGCCGAATTTTTTCAAACGCTTCGCCAACTCAGATGTTTTGCCGTCAGATTTCATATCCTCGATAACAACAAGTTTACCCTCTTTAACAAGAAACGACAGAGCTTGCTTTAAGCCCAACTGACGCATCTTTTTTGGCAAATTATATGAATAGTCGCGCGGAACTGGTCCGAAAATCTTACCACCACCAGGCATCAACGGAGAACGCGTTGAACCTTGACGAGCATTTCCAGTTCCCTTTTGTTTAAATGGCTTTTTACCACCACCCGAAACGAGACCTTTGGTTTTTGTCATTGATGTGCCTTGACGACGGCCGGCTAACTGCCAACGAACAACCGAGTGAAGCACATCTTTATGAACTGCTTGACCAAACACGTCTTGCAGCAATTCAATTTCGCCAACTTTTTTCTTGTCCCAATTTAAAATTTCAACTTTGGCCATGGCTCTACGCTTTCATCATTCGAACAAGAGTGTTGCGTGAACCGGGGACCGGCCCCTTAACCATCAACACACCTTCTTCTGGAAGGACATCAACAACCTGAACATTGCGAATTGTGGTCTGCTCATCACCAAGATGACCTGGGAAACGTTTTCCCGGCATCACTCGTCCTGGCCATGTTCTGTTACCAGATGAACCAGGCTGACGATGAAATTTAGATCCGTGAGAAGCAGGACCGCCGGCGAAGTTGTGCCGCTTTACTGATCCAGCAAATCCTCGGCCTTTTGAAACCGAGGTCAACTCAACGGAGTCGCCCTTTGTGATACTTTCAATCGCCACACGCAATCCGACTTCAATTCCTTCAGGCAGCGCCTGGCGGATTTCACGAACATAGCGAGCACCGTTTTCAAAGCCGGCCTTTTTCAAGTGGCCACGCTCAGATTTTTTGGTGTTTGCAGCTTTCTTCGGATGAGAAGCAATTTGCACTGCCGCATAACCATCCTTTTCAACTGTCTTTACCTGCGAAACCACCCAAGGTTCCATTTTCAAAATAGTGACCGGGATCATTTCTCCGGCCTCATTATAAACAGAGGACATTCCTACTTTGTGCGCGAACAGACCGTTTAACTTTACAGTCTTGGCGCCATCAGTAGATGTCGATGCTTGTTCACTCATTTTCTACTCCTCAAACCACTGACAGTTTGATTTCAACGTCAACACCAGCCGAGAGATCGAGTTTCATCAACTGATCAACTGTTTGTTGAGTGGGTTCTAAAATATCCAACATGCGCTTGTGAGTTCGGATTTCAAACTGTTCACGCGATTTTTTGTCGACGTGCGGAGAACGCAAAACTGTGTATCGGTTGATACGAGTCGGAAGCGGAATCGGTCCTGCAACGCGGGCACCAGTGCGGCGCGCAGTCTCAACGATCTCTTTAGTCGATTGATCCAAGAGTTTGTGATCAAATGCTTTCAAGCGAATGCGAATCTTCTGACTCTGCATAATCCATCTCACTTTGCTGAAAAAATTACCGTAAAATCAACTGCTTACTTAGCACAAATTGACTTCAAAACATTCTTAGGATGCTTATCTCTCTGATTTCTAAGGCGATTTCAAAGACAAAAAACAAAACCTTGAATTTTTGGCATCACAAGTCGGCGAGTATGCATTCTAAGTTCCGTCTTTGTCAAAATAATTCATTTTGAATATACGAATTTTAGAACCAATCTTTTTATGGCTTTCATCTTTGTCTCGTCAGCGGATTCTCGACACTGATTGGTCGGCGAATCATGAACTAAAAAAACAAATGCAAAACCACTCGAAGATTGTCCGAGACTAATATTCTAAGCTTTCAGTGCAGTCACTGAAAATCCGCAGTCCGCTTCCAATAAAATCTTACTGTAAAACCTTACGGTAAAATCTAAGACAAGGGAAAGAGAGATACATTCAGCGACAGAGAGGAAACCCAAAACTAGAAGCGGCCCATTCTCTGCAGTATTTCCTGAGCCAGCTTTGCTGGTACCGGAGAATACTGTTTGAACTCGAGAGTAAATGTTCCGCGTCCTTGAGTCAATGATCTTAAATCAGTTGCATAACCAAACATCGTCGCCAACGGCACTTCTGCATCGACAACTTGGGCACTCGCTCGATTGGTCATGCTATGAACCTTACCTCGGCGGGCATTAAGGTCACCAATCACGTTGCCCATAAACTCATCTGGTGTGACAACTTCGACCTTGAAAACAGGCTCTAGGAGAACTGGTTCGGCATTTCGCGCGGCTTCACGAAAAGCGGTTCCGGAAGCAATTTTATAAGCCATTTCAGAGGCTTCTTCGACTTTATATGTACTGTCGATCAAAGCGGCTTGGAAATCCATCATTTGATAGCCGGCCAAAACGCCGTTTTCCATCGATTCACGAATACCTTGTTCGATCGGCAAAATGAACTCTTTAGGTAGGCGCCCCTCTGCTAGGCGATTCACAAATTTAAAGCCAGCGCCACGCTCGAGGGGAGTCAATTCCAAGACGCAATGACCAAAATGATTTTGGCCGCCGACCTGGCGTTCATAGCGACCATCAGCCTTAGTCGCCTTTGAAATAGTTTCACGGTAGGTGACCTGCGGCTTACCGACATTGGCCTGAACTTTATATTCCCGCATCAAGCGATCGATCAAAATTTCGAGATGCAACTCGCCCATTCCGGAAAGTAAAAGCTGGCCGGTTTCTGAGTCAACACGCATGCGACACGAAGGATCTTCACGCTGCAATTTTTCGAGGCCTTGAATCATTTTATCCTGATCCGCCGTCGACTTTGCTTCGATGGCAATGGAAATAACTGGATCAGGAAATTGAATTCTCTCGAGAACAATCGGATGCGAGGCTTGGCAAAGAGTATCGCCAGTCCCAGTAAATTTTAAACCGACGACAGCACCAATATCTCCGGCTTTCAACTCTTGAATTTCTTCGCGAGAATTTGCATGAAGCTTAACGAGACGCTGAATACGTTCTTTTTTTTCTTCGCGAGGATTGTAGAGTTGATCCCCCGCTTTGACGATTCCAGAGTAAACACGAATGTAGGTCAATGTCCCTGCGAATGGATCTGCGGCAATCTTAAATGCAAGAGCCGCGACATTCGCATCCCACTCAGTTTTGCAGGGAATTTCTTTTTCGGGCCGTTGCGGATCGTGCCCGATAATAGGCGGTACGTCGAGGGGACTTGGTAGATAATCAACGACCGCATCTAGCAACGGCTGAACGCCTTTGTTTTTGAAGGCAGCACCACAGAGAACAGGAAATATTTTAAGTCCGAGTGTGCCTTTGCGAAGAGCTGCTTTCAAGTCTGCTTCAGAGATCGGCTCGCCAAGAATAAACAGCTCTGTCAATCGCTCATCAAGCTCGGCAATTTTCTCAATCATTTTTTCGCGAGCTTCTTTTGCTTCGCTCAAAAGGTCTTGAGGAATTTCTCTGACTTCGAATTTTTCGCCCTTACCATGCTCAGTCCAAACAAGGGCTTTGAACGTGATTAAATCGATGATTCCAGCGAAGCTATCTTCGGCACCGATCGGCAGCTGAATAACCACGGGATTGGTCCCGAGTTTATCAATGAACGTTTGCACACTTCCGGCGAAATTAGCGCCGACCCTATCCATCTTATTAACAAAACATATTCTGGGAACTTTGTATTTGTCAGCTTGGCGCCAGACAGTCTCGGATTGCGGTTCAACGCCATTGACGCCATCGAAGACCGCAATTGCTCCATCGAGTACACGCAGTGAGCGTTCGACTTCTATGGTGAAATCCACGTGTCCAGGAGTATCGATAAGATTGAGACGATGCTCACGCCAAAAACACATGGTGGCGGCAGAGGTGATCGTGATGCCACGTTCCTGCTCCTGCTCCATCCAATCCATGACGGTATCACCGTCGTGAACTTCACCGATTTTATGGCTTTTACCTGTGTAAAAAAGAATGCGCTCAGTGGTGGTCGTCTTACCGGCATCAATGTGGGCCATGATGCCGATATTTCGAGTGTACCTTAAATCTTCAAGCGATTGCGGCTCACCAACTGGCATTGAGAATCCAATTGAAGAAATCGTTACCAGTTATAGTGCGAGAAAGCTTTGTTAGCTTCTGCCATTCTGTGTACGTCTTCTTTTTTCTTAATTGCGTTACCGCGGTTGTTGTAAGCATCAAGGAGTTCACCTGCGAGACGTTTAGAGAGATCTTTTTCACCACGTGCCCGCGCATTTTCGACCAACCAACGCATTGCCAAAGCAAGGCGGCGAGACGGACGAACATCGACAGGAACCTGATAAGTGGCGCCACCGACTCGGCGTGAACGAACTTCGATTTGGGGCTTAGCATTTTCAATAGCTTTCTTGAAAACAGTGAGCGGCTCTTCTTCAGCGATTTTGCCTTTGATTTCATCAAGAGCACCATAGAGCATGCGTTGAGCAGTGCTCTTTTTGCCCTGGATCATGATCTTATTGACGAACTTTGCGACAACAACATCGTTGTAAATCGGATCAGCAAGAACTTCGCGCTTATTTGCACTCTTACGACGTGACATACTCTAATTTTCCCTTTGCAAAATTATGTCGTTTTCTTCGGGCGCTTAGCGCCATATTTCGAACGGCCACGGAGACGGCCATTCACACCTTGAGTATCCAAGACTCCGCGGATAATGTGGTAACGAACACCCGGCAAATCCTTTACTCGGCCACCACGAATCAGAACCACGCTGTGCTCCTGAAGGTTGTGCCCGATGCCTGGGATATAAGAGGAAACTTCGTATCCGTTTGATAAACGAACACGTGCCACTTTTCGCAGAGCCGAATTCGGTTTCTTGGGCGTTGTCGTGTAAACTCGTGTGCAAACGCCACGGCGCTGAGGACAGCTCG
>JAYVXN010000176.1:0-6769 GCA_043785085.1 Bdellovibrionales bacterium
TCCGGTGCGACGATGGCTGTCTTCAAGCAGTGCCAAAGCTTCGCCAGCGTGACGGCCGATGAGAA
Source organism: Bdellovibrionales bacterium (assembly GCA_043785085.1). Classification (GTDB taxonomy): domain Bacteria; phylum Bdellovibrionota; class Bdellovibrionia; order Bdellovibrionales; family JAMPXM01; genus JAYVXN01. The sequence goes on from JAYVXN010000176.1 coordinate 66, forward strand.
AAATCAGGGCCTCTTGGCCGATCTTAAATTTCCGTGACCAGTTTTCAACGTTGCGAAGAGAGATCTCAAGAGCATCGGGAGTCGCCAGAGGATTTAGCGCCACTTTGGTGTTATTGCGCTGAAATTTGACCTGTTCTTCAATGGTAAAATGCAGAAGTGCCGACTCAACGGTTTGCTCGGCCATGCGGCGATAGGTGGTGTATTTTCCGCCAGCCACAAAAGTGATATTGCGCGGATCAGAATAAATCAAATGCTCACGACTGGTTTTGCTCTCGGTCGCGGAGCCATCATTGACGAGTGGGCGAACACCTGCATAGGTGGCGATGATATCGTCGGCTGTCAGCTTCGCTCCAGGAAAATATTCACCCGCGATGTGCAAAAGATACTTCACATCTTCGGCATTGGCTCCGACCTGCTCTGGATCACCGGGATAATCCGTGTCGGTCGTACCGATGATGGTCATCTCGTGGCGTGGAATTCCGAAGACGATGCGCTTTTCATCGTCTGAAACCATAACGATAGCCTGATTCATCTGCAGACGGCTGCGCGGAAACGTGAGATGTACGCCTTTTGAAGGTCGCAATACCTTCTTCCAAGTTTTCAAGAGTGCCGAGCCGACAATATCCGTCCATGGTCCAACGGTGCTGATAAAATGCTTTCCGCGAATGGTTAAATCGCGCTCGCCAATGAGATCCCGACACTTCAAAGCACGGACTTGACCATCAACCATTTCAACTTCACCGGCAGTGACAAAGCTTGCGGCCACAGCACCTTGGCTGACGGCCGAGCGCAAAGTCTCAAGTGTGAGGCGATCATCGTCCATGTAGGCATCGGAGTAAACATATGAACCTAGCAGATTGTTTTTTTGTAAAAGCGGTAGGCGCTGCAAAGAATCGGCGGCTGATAAGCGCTCATGCAATTCGGGCGCTTCAAACATTGAAAGCGCATCGTACAGCCACATGCCTAAACCCATTTTAAACATGCCGACCCGGCCGCCTTTATACAAAGGCAAAACAAAGCGCAGAGGATGAACTAAATGCGGAGCCAATTCAAAGAGCAAGCGGCGCTCACTCAAGGCTTCGAAGACCAGGCCAAATTCAAGATTTTCCAGATAGCGAATGCCGCCGTGGATGAGTTTGCTCGAACGGGAACTGGTACCTTGCGCGAAATCTTGTTTTTCAACTAAAGCGACTTTCATGCCCCGTGAAACCGCATCTCGCGCGACACCCGAGCCAGTGATGCCACCGCCGATAATCACCAGATCAAACGTTTCGTTTTGCATGGCTTTGAGCATTTCGGGCCGGTCATGAAACGAGAAAGTTTTCGGCATTGGTGTTATCCCTTGCTGGTTTTGATTTCGATGATCACATCACTCACAGGCGATGGTCGCCATTTCTCTAAATTTGTGCGCAAATCGGCGGCAAATAAAACTCTCTGAAAATGCTTTTCGCGAGCGACCCCGACGGCCACATCCGCAAGTGCCGCCATGATTTCAGGTGAGTTCGCCTCAAGGTGCTCAATCCACAGCGTCTGCGTTTGGCCGCGAAAAAATAAAAATGGCTGACCGAGAAAATAGCCGACCACCTTTTGATTTTCGCGAACGATGAAGCTCCAACCTAAGGGCAGATAATGCTCCAGCGATTCGCGGCGCCATTTCGCCGTCCAAGACTCAAAAGTACGCAATTGCGGATCTGGAATTGAGAGCGCTAGGCGAGCATCAGCATACTGATAAATTTCGTCAATATCGGTCAGGCTCAGGACTTGAAACTCTAGTGGCATGTCGCTCCAACAAACTTGCACTCTGGTGATGATTCAGGAATACTTGTTGTCTATGATTTCAAACAAGATGACACCGGTCAATGGATACAATGAATTCTCCCCCGCTCTTTGCCAGCACCTCAGCGGGTCACTCGCGGAGATTGCGAAAACGGCAAATAGTGGACAACAACCTCTCGTCGCGGCGTTTGATGCCGATGGCACATTGTGGGACACCGACATCGGTGAGGCTTTTTTTGATTATCAAATTCACCACTGCGATTTGAAGGGATTGCCGACTGATCCTTGGAAGTATTACCTCGACACTAAAAAAAACGATCATATCAAAGCTTATGTTTGGTTGGCGCAAATCAGTGAAGGCCATTCACTCACCCAAGTGCGCCAGTGGGCCAAAGAAGCCGTGATGAAACGGGCGCATTTTCCGGCATTTACTTCACAGAAAAAATTAATCACCGAACTGCGCGGCCTCGGCATTGAAATTTATGTGGTCACTGCCTCAGTGAAATGGGCCGTTGAGCCTGCCGCTGAACTCCTCGGAATTGACCAAAACCATGTTCTCGGTATCACGACCAAGGTCGTTAACGGCATCATTTCATCCGAGCCCGTCCTGCCCATCACCTGGCGTGCGGGCAAGGCCGAGGCGCTGTTGGCCGCAACCGGTGGTGTTCGGCCGGTGTTTTGCGCTGGCAATACTTACGGCGATATTGCCCTGCTTGAGAGCTCAAGCCATTTGCGTTTGGCAGTCTCAACGCAAATTGAAGCGAATAGTTTATTTGAAGAAGAACGTCGCTTGAAAGAAGTAGCTTTTCAAAATGGCTGGCTGATGCACGGGTTTCGTTAAGTTCCGGTGTTCTCTTTAGTCTCGACACCGTACTTATCTTCGAAATGTTTGGCGAGATCATTGAGATCTGTCATCAGCGGCTGAAGCTCATCGCGATCACGCAGCTGCACGCGAGCCGCATAATTGCCATTTTTGATATTAGTGATTTGCCGACGCAAAGACACCACTGGACCAGCAATCCGATGTGTGAGAACGATTCCCATCACAAAAGCTAAGACAGCAAATCCAATCACCATAACCGCCAGAATCACCCCGGCCGAAATCAGTGACTTATGGAGTGTCATCTGCATTTCAGGGCCGATATCTGAAAGTGCCCCGAGAGAAGTGATCATCTGTGCCATTGTGTAAAAGGCGATGCCGAACACGATCAAAAGAATCAACAAACCGAAGCCGAAAAAATACATTCCGTACGCCAATTGAAACCTTGGCGCGACTAAGATGTTTTTAACACTGCGGCGGTTATCGTTACTTGGTGGAGTACTCATCTACTTAAGTTTACCGACCGGGGACCCACACGCAAGTGAATGTCAGTAATCTCTACCTTCGGCCGATCAAGGCCTCGAGATCATTCACTTCTTTCGGCGCTCCTGAAGTCAAGACGTCACATCCTTGGGGAGTAATGACGATGTTATCTTCAATGCGAATACCTATGCCACGCAACTCAGCCGGGGCGGACATGTCGTTTGCGGGAATATAAAGCCCGGGTTCGATGGTGAAACACATTCCCGATTCGAGCTTGCGCGGCTCACCACCGAGGTGATGTAGACCAACGTCATGCACGTCCATCCCGAGCCAATGACCCACGCCGTGCGGATAATACTTTTTGTATTCAAGCTTTTCGATCAACTCACTTCGTTTACCGTGCAAGAGCTTGAGCTCAATCATTAAATCCGTCAAATAGTCGATGGTGTTTTCTTGCAAGGTTTTGAAAACCAAACCTGGCTTTAATTTTTGAATCAGAGATTTTTGCAACTCCAATACCCGCTCATACACTAGTTTTTGCACAGCTGTAAACTTACCATTGACGGGATAGGTACGGGTGATATCGCCCGTGTAGTAATGATATTCGGCCCCGGCATCAACGAGAAGCAAATCGCCATCATTGCAAGGCTGATCATTGAAAACATAGTGCAAAGTCGTGGCGTTGTTACCGCTGGCAACGATGGTGTTATAACCTTCGCGGCTGGCCCCTTCCATGAAAAACGTGCCAACGACTTTGGCATAGACTTGGCGTTCATTCACTCCAGGCTTCACGAATTTCATAGCTTCAATGTGACCGGCGGCTGAAATCTCACAAGCTCGACGCAGCTCATAGGTCTCGTAGGCGCTTTTCTTTAAACGCATTTCACCAATGAGCTCCCATGAATCGTAAACCGGAAGAGAGCCCCGCCCCGAGCGACCATGACTGACGCGAAAGTCTTCAAGAACGCGCAACATCTTATCGTCGAATTCACGTGAGATATTCCAGCGATAATAAACACGCTCCACTGGCTTGAGCAGCTCAACAATGACTGAATCGAAATCGGTGATTAAATAAGCTTTGTCGACTTTGTAGTCGTTTTCCGCGCCAGCGGGACCGTAACGAAAACCATCCCAGGTTTCGCGTAATGGATCTTTTGCGCGGACAAATAAAACAGTCTCGGGAGTCTGGCCCGGACGAAAGACAAGGACCGACTCTGGCTCTTCAAAGCCGGAGAGGTAAAATAAGTTCGAATCCTGGCGATAAGCGTGATGAACATCATGATTGCGAATCAGGTCTGGGTGCGAAGGGATGATGACAGCAGAACCCGGGCACAATTCGGCCAGTTGCTGACGACGTTCTTTGAAAATGGACATATCGAATATAGACCGGCGCATAGGACTTCCTTCGCTTGAGTCGCTTGAGTCCCTTGCACTCTAGCAAAACTGACGTCTAAAAGCCATATTGAGATGAGAGCTTAGCCACGATATCTTGAGCGGCTCGGGCACCTTGTTCCATCATGGCGCGACGACCCTCAAAATCAGTCAGACCATGATCGGTGGTGTTAACGTTGATCACCCAGTCAACCCCTGGGATTTTCGGACGATTCAGCTCACGCCGCACCTCGGCCCATAACAATGTTTCGGAAAACTGCTCGCCAAAAAGCTTTGACGGAAACAACTCCCCTTGGGCTAATACGTTGGCAAAAACGATGATATTGGCGCCCTTGGCCCGCAGATATGCCGCGGCTTCACTCACGCTAAATGGCTCAGCCATCCAGCCATTATTATCGGTGTAATAAGGTTGATACGGGACACAACGGGCCAGCGCCTCATGGACCGAGCCTTTATTATTCCACTGAAACTTTTCGCTGCGGATATTGTAACTCGGGCAGGCAAAATCAATGCGGGCGCGATCCAGAGCACTTTTGGCAAAGATGGTTCCTAAAAAGGCATTCAAACTCTGGATCGTTTCCGACTTCACCTTCGCGCTTAAAAAGCCATTTCCGGGAACATCACTTTCACGGAGGCGAAAAGACTTCCATTCAGCTTCGTTGACTTGACCCTGCAACGCGTAGGCCGCGCCAATCACGGCGCCCCATTCAATCCCGACCAGGCTACTGACTGGAATATGCGCGCGCTGCAGTTCTTTTAATATTCCTAGGTGCGCGTAAGCTTTCATGCCACCAGGACCCAGAATCAAGCCAATTCGTGGGGCTTCTCGCTGCAATACCGTCGGCTTCGGGGGCGACGGTGGGCCCATAACTTCTGGAACTGGCGTCGGATAAGTCACCTGCGGGAGTGGTGGTCCAACGATCGGATTGGTGCTGATTGAATGCGGAGTCGGCGTTGGTTTTTGCTGAACCGCCTGTGCTTGCTCAATGTCCTGTCGCGATTGCAGGCCGCCGCAGGCGGCGAGACTACTGATCGCCAATCCAAGCAACAGCTTAAACGTGGCCCTTTTGTGCGAAGATAAAAAATTCTTGATTGCCGTCTGAGCCATCGATGGAGCTTGCAAAGTAATCCCTCACAATTAAGTTTTGCTGCTCGCTGAAGTGGCGGATTTTCTCTTTCACCTCAGCAAACCTACCTGGATCTTTGACGATGCCGCCTTTGCCAAGACCCTGCTTTCCTACTTCAAACTGCGGCTTTACGAGAGCCAAGACAAGGCCAGAATCCCGTAAAAATGCCAAGGCCGGAGCAAGCACCAAAGTCAGTGAGATAAACGACACATCGACGACCAGTAAATCAAACTTTTGCCCAGCTGTCGTGTGCCAAATAACCTCAGCCGGAAGTTGCCGAGCGTTGATTCCTTCCAGAAGGTGCACACGTTCATCGTTTTTAAGTTTATCCGCCAGCTGCCCGTGCCCGACATCGATGCCAATGACTTTTTTCGCCCCCGCCTGCAATAAACAATCGGTAAAACCACCAGTTGAAATGCCAAGATCCATGACTAAAAAATCTTGAATCTGCAACTTGAGGTGCGCCAGTGCGCCGTTGAGCTTCAGTCCACCGCGAGAAACAAAAAGCTGCTCCTCACCAAACTGGACTTCGATATTAAGAATTTCATCTGGCTCGATGTTCTGGCTTGCCTTGCGCACCACTTCACGACCCTTGGCGGAAATCACGGTGATACGACCAGCTGCGATCAGCTCTTGGGCCTGAGTGCGAGAGTTGGTATAGCCGCGCTCGACCAGGAGCACATCAATCCGCATTGTCTTCGGCCCATTTCATGCTCTTAAACAATTCGAACGGCTGGTTGCCGGCTTTGATGAGGGGCGCGACTTTCGCCTGACTGAGAATTGCAAATTGGCCACTGGCTGAAACCGAAACCGCGCCGCTCGGCAAAAGCAGATGCGCATGAATGGTGAGGCGATTTTTTATCGGTGCATCAATCCAAGCTTCGACTGTTAATAATTTCTCGAGAGGACTCATCTGATGATATTGAAAATCAAGTTTTGCCGCGACGACCGGATACAGATTCATCCACGCCGCAGCACCCATCGCCTCATCAAGCACATAAGCGATGACACCACCGTGGGCGTGCTCCGGTGGGCCGTCCGTTCCGGGACCGAACCAGGCTTTTCCAATGAGATGCGCATCACTTTGCCGCTTGAAAAAACGTAAG
>JAYVXN010000177.1:0-2003 GCA_043785085.1 Bdellovibrionales bacterium
AAACTCTCCTCACTTCTTTTCTTAGCTGCTTCTTGCTCTTTTTCAAAAGCCTTGAGTTCAGGATGCTGCTCGAGTGTCTTCTCAAGAAGAGAATCGAAATCGGACTTCAACTGTTTTTCTTTCGTGTCTGGCGATGCCAAACATGGACGGCAGAGCGCGACGATCAAAAGCGCCACTGAAATTAAGTTTCTCATCGGACCCGCTCTTTCATTCCGAGCTTTTTTCTGATTCGCTTGAGAGGCGACTGCGACTTCGAGTCTTTCTGAAACTTCTCAACTTTTTCGGCAAATAAGTCGAGCAGATCGGAGGCGTCCTTAAGGCTTGTTTTTGTCTGCTGGCTTAGGTGTGAGCCCCCGGAGTCCTCTTGCTTTATTTTTTCAAACCAACGACGCAAGGTCTCAAGTTTTTCTTCCAACTCCTCAAGTTCTTCGAGGGTAAATCGCTTACGGTGTTCTTCAAAATGAATTTCTTCGACGAATTTTTTAACCTCTTCTTGGAGTTTTTTATACCGAGCGCCCCTATTCGCCTCAAGACGCCCTAAAATATCTCGCTCCCAGTCTTCGTTTTTTGCTAAAACCCGAAGCAACGTTGCTTCTCCGTCAAACTCTCGAATTCGAAGGGCGAGGCTCTCTAGTTCCGAAGCATTCGCCTCCGTGTCGGGCAGAAGACAGACGGCTTGCTGAAGATAGAGGGACCGCATTCGAGTTAACTTTCGCCAAACGAATGTGCGCTTCCGCGAAGGCTCGCTTGGAACTTTGTAGATAAATAAAAGCCATGTTTTGGCCTTCCACGGTTTTGGCAAAGGGGCTCGCTCCACTATTGTTACAAGTGATACATTGTCACAACTGTAACATTGAGGACGATTTCGTCAATGTTTTTGTGGATTTCGCAGGAAAGAGTTTCTATATCCTGCAATTGTGGGTCGCGTAATTCCACTTGGATCATCCAAATTAAGCGTGCCAGATCGTCAGGCTGAACGCGAAGCAAGCTTCTTTTTCCATCCCGCATTTCATTTTCTTGAGTCGCACTTTTCACATCTTGCAAATTCAATTTCTCTTTCACTGAGTCCCGCCAGCCGAGTACGGCTGTCATGCCTCATGATCGGCCTAAAGGCCTAAGCGAGAAATCGAGCAATCTGCGCCAAGTACTCATAATTTTTCCCCCGCCAAGCAAGCTTGGTGCGTCCCTGGCGGGGAAAAATGTTTTTTTGAAACCATTAAAAGAGAGAGGAATTTATGAAAAACCAAGATCAACAAAAAAATCCTGAAATTTACGTCGCATGTCTTGCTGCCTATAATGCTGGACAATTGCACGGTGAATGGATCAATGCTGACCAAGAAACACATGAAATATATGCCGAGATCAAATCTATGCTAGAAAGATCACCTGAGCCCTTTGCTGAAGAGTGGGCAGTCCACGATTACGAAGGTTTTAGCTCCATTTCCTTAAGCGAATGGCCCGATATAGAGCGAGTTTCAACTCTGGCAAAACTGATGGTCACGCATGGAGATCCGTTTTCGATCTGGTATGAGTTTCTAGACGGACGCAATTTTGATGTTTCAGAAGTTGAGGAAAAGTTTTTAGAACAGTGGCAAGGCTCTTTTGAGTCCGAGACTGATTTCGCACACAGAATGCTCGAAGAAACTGGACAATTGAGTGAAATTCCCAATTGGGCTCAGGCCTATTTTGATTATGAACGTTACGCTAGAGACCTTCATCTTAGCGGAGAATTTTCTTTCACACGTCGCAACTGTGAGACTTATGTTTTTCGGAGTTACTAGTATAAAAGCCTATCTCGCCTTTTATCTAACAGCATCAAGGCGGACTGCATTTTTTGTGCAATCCGCCTTTTCTTTTAAGCAGCATTCACAGTTTGTGGGTGCTCCGCGAGAAATTCAAAAAATTTCTTTGACCTTCCCCCGAAAAAACGGACACTTTTTAGAACTAAAAACGTCTAACAAAGGGGAAATAAATGGGCAAGATGGGGCAACGTCGTTACACTT
>JAYVXN010000178.1:0-1992 GCA_043785085.1 Bdellovibrionales bacterium
TGAACTGAAAGCTTCACTTGATAGCCACCAGCAGTCTTTAGAGAGTTGCCCTGGAATTGATTTCCCAGAGTGATCTGCGCCACACTGCCTTGCGGAGTAGTCCCACGCACTTGACTACTGGGAACCAAGCTCATGCGTTGAAAACCTGCGGGTTCAATAAACTGTACGTGTTGCGATAATCCGACAAGCCCGTTGGTCAACTGCATGGTTTTAATTCCGGGGACTGTCGACTTTAAAATACAAGCTGAAACTCCGTTGGCATCACTGTTGGTGCAGGTGCTCTTGATCACGCCACTACCCGAGGAAATCGAATAAGCCGGTAAATAGTCAGAGACTGGCGAGTTGTCTGAATTCTTCAGCTGCACGCCGACCAATAGTTGTGAAACTCCGTCGGCTGCGACCGGGGCGCCGGCAATTAATTGCGTTTTGAGAAAGTCGACTTTGTGACCTCCGGAGAGGCCCTTGAGCCCGCCTGGTGCTTTACCGCAACCAAGTAAGGCGAGACATAACAGAAGCGAAAATTTTTTAAATCGTGTGTAACGTTCCATGCTCTATTCTTCGGCAGATCTTGACTGTTTCTTAAGTAACTTGACCTTTGACCGCAGTTTTTTTCTCTCAGATTGAGGCAAAATTAGGAGATATTCAAATACTGATCTATTATGTTACAGCTTTCAGGAGTGAGGAATCTCGATATGAAATCAGTCATTGTTACCGGGGCCGGAAGTGGAATTGGCAAAGCGACAGCGGAGCGTTTTCTTAAAGAAGGCTGGGCCGTCATTGCACTGGGGCGGCGAATTGAACCGCTTAAAAAGCTGCAAACGACGGAGCGCTGTCTTGCCTATTCGTGTGATCTGACTGATCCAGAACAGGTCACAAAGTTTGCAGCAGACCTCAGCACAATGCCGGCACACTCGCCATTTGCGCCTCAGAATTTGCGCGCTTTGATTAATAACGCCGGAATTTTCACTCGCCAATCCTTCCTTGAGACTGATGAGCAAAAGTGGCAGGAACAGTTTGCCGCGAATTTTTTTGCGCCGGTACGTTTGACCAAGGCTGTTCTCCCCTTCATAAGTCAGGGGGGAAGCATTGTGAATGTGTCGTCAACGCTTGGCTTAAAACCTGTGGCAGGTACGGCAGCCTACTCGGCAGCAAAAGCAGCACTGATCAATTGGACGCAAACTCTCGCGCTGGAAATGGCACCGCTTCTTATTCGCGTGAATTGCGTTTGCCCAGGAATTGTCGACACGCCTATTCACGCTTTTCATGAGGCCAAAGATAAACAAGAGATTCTTGACTCCCTGAAGAACCTGCAGCCCCTCGGGCGCGTCGGAAAGCCGGAAGAGGTCGCGCATAGCATTTATCATTTTTGTGCGCCCGGTTCGGAATGGATGACGGGCTCGATTTTGGCCGTCGATGGTGGTATAAATTTGCTCTAGACAGGATAAGGAGATCCCACCGTGGCCCAGATTCTCGAAAATGCTGGCAAAACTGTTTTAATTGCGCGAAGAATTCAATTCAGTAGTGGCCATTTGTATGCTCAAGAAAAGTTTTCACCAGAAAAAAATCGCGCCGTTTTTGGCCCCTGTTACACGGAGCACGGACACGGCCATAACTACACACTCGAGGCGTTTTTTACGGGACCGATTCATCCGCGCACGGGTTTAGTGGTCAACCTCGTTGATGTCGATAAACTTTTAAAAGAGGTCCTCGTACCCCTTGATCATCATCATTTAAATTTTGATGTGCCGTATTTTAAGAATCTGATTCCGACCACGGAAAATATCGCGCAGTACTGCAAAATTGAAATCCAAAAGCGCATGGGTGCATTTCCGATGACGTTAACGAAGATTCGTCTCTATGAACTTGACGACCTTTGGGTGGAACTAGATCTTGAAAAACCACTGAAAAAAGCACAGGCGCAAATCACCCTGCAATTTGAATTGCGGGCCTTACACAATTTAGAAAATCCCGACATCTCTGATGTGGAAAACC
>JAYVXN010000179.1:0-6728 GCA_043785085.1 Bdellovibrionales bacterium
GCGGCACTGATGGCTTATCGGTTTTATGTCACTCGGCCGGAGCTTCCGGGCGAATTCGTCTCGAATATCAAGGGTCTTTATCGCCTTGTTGATAATAAGTATTTTGTAGATGAGTTTTACTTTTCCCGCATTATCTATCCCTTGGTTGAAATCAGCAAAGGACTTTGGGTCTATATCGATGTGAACTTTATCGATAAGGCCACTTATTTTATTTCGGATATCGTCAAGGGCGTTGGCCAGTCGGCGAGAACCTTTCAGAATGGCAATATTCAGCAGTATGCGCTTTACATCGTGTTGGGTGTTGCGGGAACCATTTATCTGGTTATGAGGTAGTCAAAATGTTGTTGTCGGCCGTTATCTTTTTTCCGCTTCTCTCCGCTTTGATTGTGACGCTGATTCCAAATAGTACCGTTCGTTTCGCGACCATGGCGTTTACCATCTTTGAGTTTGGTCTCAGCATTTCAGTCTTGTCCCATTTTCAAAAGGGCACAGCTGCCCTTCAGATGGTTGAAAAAATTCCTTGGATTCCCGAAATCGGCATCAATTACTTTGTTGGAATCGACGGTCTTTCGCTTTGGTTGGTTTTACTGACGACATTTTTGACTCCGATCATTATTTTGGGATCGTGGACGTCAATTGATAAAAAAGTTAAGGGCTTTCACGTTGCCATGCTGATGCTTGAAACAGCCATGCTGGGTTCGTTTTTGGCGATGGATGCGATTTTATTCTATGTGTTTTTCGAGCTTTCTCTAGTGCCGATGTATTTCATGGTCGGTATTTGGGGTGGCACGCGCCGGATTTATGCAACCATGAAATTTTTTATCTTCACGATGGTTGGCTCACTTTTGATGCTGCTGGCGATTATCTATTTAATGATCCTGCACATGTCGGCATTTCATGTGATGTCGGCGAGCCTTCCGGATCTTTATCAATTACGACCGCAGTTCGTGGGCGGTGAGTTTTTAAATCCGCAAACGCTTTTATTCTTCGCCTTTTCTTTGGCCTTCGCGATTAAAGTTCCGATGTTTCCGTTTCACACTTGGTTGCCGGATGCCCACGTTGAAGCGCCGACTCCGGGCTCTGTTATTCTGGCCGGAGTGATGTTGAAGATGGGAACTTACGGATTTTTACGCTTTGTCATTCCGTTGTTTCCAGAGGCAGCAGGTTATTACTCTTGGCTCTTTTTGTTCTTAGGTGTGGTCGGAATTATCTATGGTGCTTTAGTGGCGATGGTTCAGCCGGATATCAAGAAATTAGTCGCCTATTCATCAGTTTCACATATGGGATATGTGATGATCGGTATCTTTGCATTAAATCAATGGGGCATCACCGGTGGTCTTTTTCAAATGCTGAATCACGGTGTTAGTACAGGAGCGCTTTTCTTGCTCGTCGGCATGATTTATGAGCGCACACATTCACGCGAAATCGCTCGCTACGGTGGTTTGGCGAAAGCCCTACCGATTTTCGCGATCATCTTTTTAATCGTGACCATGTCGAGTATTGCTGTGCCGATGACGAATGGTTTTGTCGGCGAGTTTTTAATTCTTTTAGGCACCTTTAAAGCCAGCCATACTTTCGCGATTTTTGCCGTGTCAGGTGTGGTTTTGGGCGCAGTCTATATGTTGTGGATGGTGAAGCGAGTGTTTTTCGGACCTCCTGGAGAATTGGTTTCTGATAAGCATCATCCGCTACATGATCTCAGCATTCGTGAGCTGGTGGTGATGGCACCTCTTCTTATCTTGGTTTTCTGGATGGGATTGTTTCCGAATGGCTTTTTAGATTATTCGAAAGAGAGCATCGATCATCTAGTTAAAGATCGTAGCAATTATCAGCTCACTATTTTACAGGCGCCAACACACGAAGAAGCGAAAAAGCCGACCGTTGCGCAAACCGGGGATCACTAATGATGAACAAAGAACTTCTTTCCGATATTTTTATCATTTCTCCGATGATCGCGCTGTTTGCGATTGCGATGATTCCCGTCATGATTAAAGTCATGCGTGGCAACCGTGAACCTAGCCCTGCGGTCACACTGATGTATGGATTTCTCGGAATTACCATTGCGACGCTTTTAACTGCGGTTCTCAGCGGTACAAAGAAAACGGCTTTCAGCAATGCACTGGTCATGGATGGCATGAGCGTGATGAGCAGCTATCTGGTCTACTTTATTACCGGCATTTCTTTGATGCTGTCGTTTGACCACGTTTTGACCAAAGGCCGACAGTTTTCTGAGTACATGTTTTTAATGATGAGCTCAGCGGTCGGGATGCTGATTGTTTTGATGTCGAATGATTTGATCGTGACCTTTATTGGCATCGAGATGATGTCGCTTTGCCTTTATATCTTAGTGGCCATGAGCAAAGAGCAAACACTTTCGAAAGAGGCCTCTTTCAAATATTTCATTCTCGGCAGTTTCGCGTCGGCGATTTTCTTATACGGTATTGCTTTTATTTACGGAACAGCAAGTTCAGCGACGATGAGCGGCACGTACTTTCCAATGGTGGCTGCGGCGATTGACAAAGGTCTTTTAGAAACTGATCGTCTGTTTTTGGTTGGCATCTGTTTGGTGGTTTTGGGCTTTGGCTTCAAAGTTTCGATTTTTCCGCTGCATGCTTGGACGCCCGATGTTTATCAGGGTGCGCCGACACCGGTGACGGCGTTTATGTCGACTGCGGTCAAGGCGGCGACTTTCATCGCATTTTTGCGTCTTTTCAATTCGCAAGGGTTTAGCAACACCGAATTGACCTCATCGACAGCGCACCTCCAAACAGTGATGATGTGGCTTGCCGTATTGACGATGACGATTGGTAACGTCGCGGCGATTATGCAAAACAATATCAAGCGTATGCTGGCTTACTCGAGTGTCGCGCATTCTGGCTATATTATGATTGGCCTGATCGCTGCTGGATTTGGTGGAGAGTTCGCTGATGGTGCCATCAGTGTTTTGTTTTATCTCATCAGTTACGCGATTATGACGGTCGGCGCGTTTGCGTTGATTGGACTTTACGAAAAATACGAAAACTCCTCTGTGAATGTTTCTGACTTAAAAGGTGCGGGAAGCCGGCATCCAGTGCTTGCGATTTCACTCTCGGTCATTATGTTGAGCTTAGCGGGAATTCCGCCAACCTTGGGCTTTTTCGGAAAATTCTATATTTTTACTGCGGCAATTGAGCATGATATGTACTGGCTAGCGCTGTGGGGTGTGATTAACTCGGTAATCAGTGTGTACTACTACTTACGACCGGTCGTGGTCATGTACATGGGGGACGAGCCTGGCGAAGAAATCGCCGAAGGATTGCTCACCCGATGTACGGTTGTGTTTACGGCATTTTTAATTCTCGTTATGGGAATTTTGTCAGCGCCGGTGTTTAAGGCTGTCGTTAAATCTATTCAAAGCCTGAGTTGATTTACATATCCAACTTGCGCAAGGTCTGCAGAGCCGAGCGAAATCCGCTGCTCACGATTTTCGTGAGCACGCGCGGGTTCAAACTGAAGTGGTCGGCGAAAAACATTTCGTGATCATTTGGGCTCGGATGAATATAGAGATAGTCGACGTTGGGCTTGAAGTTGACTCTCTTCATAAGAATTTCAAGTAACTTTTCCCGGTGTTCTTCGGGTAATCCAGTTTGCTTAAAGTAGCCATCGACGGCACTCATGATCGCAGAAATATGCTGATGGTGCTCGATGTGCTTTTCAATTTTTTGTTGTACGACTTGATACAAAGCCTGATTGAAAATAACCGGGATGCCATATTTATGAAGGCTGCCGAATTCAGGCGTAAAATGATAAGGCTGAACTGAATAACTTGAAATAACCAAATCAGCGCCATGGTCGGCGGCGACGTGTGTGGAAAGCGTTTCACGAATTTCGCCGTCAAAATAATACAGCTCTTTGCCCTTTTCATTTTTAATTGGGTACGGCGCAAAAACCGGCGGCAAACTGGCCGAGGCGGCGGCGGCATCGCTGATGGTCGCGTAATTGGCGAATTTGATATTTTTCATTTTATAGGATTCTGGAAACGCGCCAAAGACGACTTTACGGGAATGATTGAGCTGCGTTCCGACGATGAACAACTGCACGCCGAGAGCTGAGAATTTATTTTCTGAAAGAACATGGCGGCGCAAATAGCGTTCAATACCTCGAGTGGTGAAGATCCCGTTGATTTTAAAACCGTTTTTAACCAGTGCTTCAAGCCCTCCGGCTAAGAGACTCTGGCGACGTAAGACCGCTGGAACAAAACTGACAAAATTGCCACCATTTAAGGCAAACATATCGCGATAGGTAATTGGCTTGAGGCGTGCTTCATTTTCAGGTCGCCTGCCTAAATACTTGCGAAGATCGGTAACGGCACCGCGCTCGAATGCGTCGATGACAGATTCAACGCCAAATCCGGCGGCAAGAAAGGTGGAGACAATCGCACCGGCACTCGACCCGACATAAATTTTAAAAGTCATGCTATCATCAGGGTATTTGAGGCGAACTTCCTCAGTATTTCCGCCAGCGAATTTGAAACCCTTTTCGCGTAACGCAAGGCATACTCCCAGGTGAAAGGCGGCAGCCTTTATGCCACCACCACTGAGAACTAGAGCCAACTTCTTTTTTTCGCTAATTCGCATAGATTCATTGTAAAGAGAGCCTAAGTGAATTCAATCATTTATGAAGGGGTCTTGTTAAATCCATAAAGGCTTAGATTTTTCCACACGAACCAATGACTAGTCAGGCGAATACTCAGATGGTTTATTCAAAGGCACGTAGTTTCATATATTTATACGTGAATACTCAGGTATTCAATTTAACAGTTTACACTTTCAGGCCATGTGGTAAATTTGAGTAGTCACGCTATGAGGTGAAAATGCAGAGCGAACAATGGTTACCACTCACTGACTACTCATCTAAATATCGTGTGAGTATGTCGACTCTGCGCCGTCGGATTAAATCCGGGCAAATTCATTTTCGCCTCGAAAATGGTAAGTACTTTGTTTCTGATCATCCGCCCCAAGAGGCTGGCGATGCGGAAGTCTCTAGTCAGATGGGGCAATTGAAATTCCAGCCAAAAACTGACGCGGTTCACTCGCCAATAACCGGTATGGCCGCACCCTTAATTGATGATGGGTCTAGGGTTCAGTCTCCCAATAAAATCGACGCTGAGGAAGAGCCTTTGATTTCCACTGCCACCAAACTTTTAAATGAACTGAAAAAAGCCTATTCCAGTATTCTTCAAGAAAAAGAAGAGCAGATGATTCAACTGAAGGCTGAAGTTGCTGATTTAAAAACTCTCGTGCGTGTTTTGGAAGAGGACAATGATCGCATGCGCGCGATTCTGCAGCATATAAAATAAGTCTAAAAGTCGCTTCTGCCGGAGGCTCGGAAAACTTCAGCGCTGGAGGTAGGGGTGCAGCATAAACATACATAATCTGAATATGAAAAAGGGCCGATTTTTCAATCAGCCCTGAAAAATCTAAATTAAGCTGCGTTCGAAGAAGAAGCCGCTGCCGGCTCCTTGCCTTTTTTGCCGCCGCGTGGCTGTGAGCCACCTTTTTTGCTCTTACCGAGTTTCTCTTCGAGAGCCATCTGTAAGACTTCATCGAGATGTTCGACAAAGATGAAGTTCATGTGCTTTTTGAACTCCTCTGGAATCTCCGCGACATCTTTTTGGTTCTGGAACGGCACGATCACTGTTTTCACACCATGCGAGAGAGCGGCCAGGGCTTTCTCTTTGATGCCGCCGACTGGTAGAACTCGACCCGCCAGGGTGACTTCTCCGGTCATCGCGATATCCATACGAACTGCATTTTCAGTCATCAAGCTTATCAGAGCCGTTGCAATCGTGACACCCGCACTCGGGCCGTCTTTCGGAATCGCACCAGCCGGCATGTGCACATGCACAGACCAGTTTTCAAACCAATCTTCATCGATGCCGAGCTCTTTGCAGTGAGCGCGAGCATAAGACATCGCGGCAGTTGCTGACTCTTTCATGACATCGCCCATTTGGCCAGTCAGTGTGAGTCCGCCTTTGCCTTTCATCTTTAGAGCTTCGACGTAGAGCACTTCGCCGCCGGCTTGAGTCCAAGCCAGGCCAGTCGTGATGCCGATTTGGTTCTCTTTCAGTTTCTCATCACGGATGTATCGAGGAGCGCCTAAGAGTTCGACAACCACTTCAGGAGTGATGATGGTCTTTTCAGTTTTCCCAGTCACTACCATTTTCGCGACTTTACGGCAGATTGAGCCGACTTCGCGCTCGAGGTTTCGTAATCCGGCTTCACGTGTGTAGTGGCCGATCGTGTACTTCAAACCCTCATCAGTAAATTCGATGCTGTCAGAAGTGATACCGTTATTGAGTATTTGGCGTTCAACCAAGTGCTTTTTCGTGATCAGGAGCTTATCATTCTCTGTATAACCAGAGATATGAATCAATTCCATACGATCGCGAAGCGCGGCTGGGATACTATCGATCACGTTGGCGGTTGCAATGAACAAGACATTGCTCAAGTCGAAATCAACGTTCAGATAATTATCACGAAAGGCGTGATTTTGCTCAGGATCCAAAACCTCCAGCATCGCCGCTGACGGGTCGCCTCTGAAATCACTGCCGAGTTTATCAACCTCATCAAGTACAATAACTGGGTTATTAGTTTTGATTTGCTTTAAGGCTTGAATAATTTTTCCGGGCATGGCGCCGACATAAGTACGACGATGACCGCGGATTTCTGCTTCGTCTTTCACTCCAC
>JAYVXN010000180.1:0-6712 GCA_043785085.1 Bdellovibrionales bacterium
CTAACGAGAGGCCGACCAACGAAGAGTCGTCGCAAAAGACCAAGAAAAAGTGTCAAGTTACTTATGACGAGGTGCTTAGACACTGTTGACGTATTAAAATGAAACACTGAAGTCCAGACAGATGCGTAAGTCTTGCCCAAACATTTCTGCCCTCAGACTTTTCAGGAGTACTTGGCCCCAAGCTCCCTTGTGTCAGTAGGTTTTACCAAGTCCCCGACGACTTGGCAAAATCCGGCCCGTTGTACTCTGTTCGAGCCGAGAGCAAAATCGCAAAACGCTTAGCACCCAATAAACGCGCCACATTGTTATCGAACTCCGCATTGATTCGATCGACTTCTTTCCACATCGCGAAACGATTGCCTTCGTCATTATTGGCGAGAAATTCTTCCATTAAGTCATCAAGCTGCTCGCGGTGCCGCTGCCGGAGCGAGGCGATCGCTAGGCGCTCCTGGTCCGTTTTTAGGATCTTTTTATAGACTTCTTCCAAGCGCTGCGCCCATGTGCCTTGAAAACGTTTGACGATTTCAGCCATTTCACCTGCGTCCGGGTCATCAGGCACGCGAATATTCAAGACGGGATCGAGCTTATGCAAATTCACGGCTGCAAACACCGGCGGACAGATAATCATCAGCATCAAAAGTAGCAAAGCTGTGCGCATGCGGGCTCCTTTTTTGATTGCATAAAAGGATAGCCTGAATTGCGCGTTTAGTGCTGGGTGGTGAGTAAAGTTCTGGGCAAAGGCCTGGTCGGGTTTCAAGCCTGGACCGACCGCGATTCTAAAAAATATCTGGGAAAATAACTCTACTTCAACGAAGCAAAAAACAGCTTCATGCGATCGACAGCTTCTTTGGCTTTGCTGTTTTCAAGTGCGTAGCTTAAGCGAAAGTAGCCATCGATTCCGAATTCAATGCCAGGCACTACGGCCACCATTTGCTCTTCAAGCAATGCCGAGCAGAGCTCAGTGCTCGTGGTCATGACTTTACCCTTGCAGGTCTTACCGATGAATTTAGAAACATCCATCCAAATGTAAAAAGCACCATCTGGACGATGCGCTTTGATGCCCTCAACTTTATCGAGTTCGCCACAAAGAAAATCACTGCGTTGCTGGAGGACTTTACAAGTCTCAGCCACTTGCGGGCCACTGTGCCGAATGGCTTCAAGTGCCGCTTGTTGAGAAATCGAGCTGGCACAGCTCACCGACTGACTTTGATAATTGGTCATTGCCGAAATGACGGCACGTGGGCCCACGGCCCAGCCAAGGCGCCAACCGGTCATCGAGTAAGATTTCGAAGCACCATTGAGAATGACCGTGCGATCTTTGAGATCAGGGGCCACTTGCAGCAGATGCGGGGCTACACCGCTGCCATCGAGTACGAGCCGATTATAAATATCATCTGACAAAATCACGACACGAGGAAAATCTCGTAAGACCGCAGCCAATGCTTTCAATTCAGCAGCTGAATAAATCTTGCCCGTTGGATTGCTCGGTGAATTTAAAAGCAAAACTTTGGTTTTCTGATTGAGGCCCTGGCGCAGCAACTCAGGCGTCAGTTTAAAATCGGTTTTCGCATCACAAACCACGATCCGAGCTTTGCCTTCGGCCAGTTCCGCCATCGTGGTGTAACTTGCCCAAAACGGTGCCGGGATCAAAACTTCATCACCCGGATCAACCACCGCCTGCAAGGCTGAAAACAAAACCATTTTTGCACCCGAGCTCACTGTCACATCATTCATTTCATAGGTGAGACTGAGATCAGCCGAGGTTTGTGCGGCAATGGCTTTTCGTAATTCCGGAATTCCAGGAGGTGGTGTGTACTTTGTCATGCCGACGCGAATCGCACCAATCGCCACTTCTTTGATATTATCGTACGTGTCCCAATCTGGCTCACCCACGGTGAGCGAAATCACATTGTGCCCGCTTGCTTTGAGCTCGGCTGCTTTCGCCGCCAACATCAAAATTGTTGAACCCTTCATCAGAGATGTTCGTTTTGCCAGCATGAGGACCCCTTACTTTGCTTTCTTTTTAGATTTGAATTTGTCTTTCAATGCTTCATTCACCGCCGGTGGCACCATATCTTTCACACTGCCGCCGTGAATCGCCACTTCTTTCAATGTGCTCGATGAAATGTAATAAAACTCCGGACTCGCAAACACAATCATTGTTTCAATATTCGGCGCGAGCTTGCGATTCATATTGGCCATGACGAACTCATACTCAAAGTCCGTGACGGCACGTAAACCGCGAATAATGACCCGTGCGCCAACCTTTTTCACATAATCAACGGTCAGGCCGTCATAGACATCGACGGTCACGCCTTTGAGACTTTTCCCACTGTGATCTTTCAGGGACGCCATCACCAGTGCTTTTCGTTCATCAGCCGAAAAAAGGTAGCTTTTACGAGGCGATTGCGAAATCACTACGGTCACTTCGCCGAACATTTTTTGAATGCGGCGGATAATATCAATATGTCCGAGAGTTATCGGGTCAAAACTACCCGGATAGACCGCTATCGGCATCTGCAACCTTTCGCTGGAAGTACGACACTTTCTTATCGCCGTAGTCCCGTTGATCGTAACAAATTAAATTCTCATATTCCTGATGAAGTGTTTCATGAGTTGACGCTTCAATCATGATCAGGGTCTGCGGCCCTACGGCTTGAGATTTCGTTAATTCCCGCAAGACACTGTCGGCTAACTTCTCTGTAAAGGGAGGATCGGCCAAAATCAAATCAAAAGGGTCGCCCTGATATTTTCTCAAGTATTTAAGCGCATCATCCAGGACGACAGCAATTTCAGACTTCGGAATCGCCAGTTTCTCAAGGTTTTGCCGGATGATGGCAATCGACTTTTTACTCATTTCCACAGCGGTTACATGTGCCGCGTCACGAGACAGCGCCTCAATGGCCAGGTTGCCAGTTCCGGAAAATAGATCTAAGACTCTCGCACCACTGATTTCGGCCTGGAGTTTGTTGAAAATACTCTCTTTGACTCTATCCGTCGTTGGGCGAATATGGTCCGCCTTAAAGCTCACCAATTGCCGACCGCGAAATTTACCGGAAATGATCCTCATAATGATCCTAGATTGCACCTTTTGCGCCAAAAAGTGCATCTTGGCTTGAGTGGCCTTTTAGGTCAACGGCTGCTTAATTTTGGTGAGGAAATCAACGATATGCTCTTTACTGGCCGAAGAAAGTGAGCGGAAGTGCATTTCCAGAACGCGCACCAGGCTCCCGCCGGCCGCGGCACCCACGGCGCCGCCAAACTGATTGTAGGATTTCACCACCACGACACCTTCATGCACGTTCCAATTGGCCATCGGAATATCAAAGGCAACTTGGTATTTTTCGCCGACCTTCATGAAATTGGCGCCCACTTCTATTAAAAAACCCATTTGCGTGAGTTTGATCAGGTTTCCAGAAAGGGGCTTTTCTCCACCGCTGATTGTTGCCGGAATCGGATAGGGACGGACTTTTTTGACCCGGACTGCTCCGGATTTTGAATTAGACAAAGAGCTCCTCCGCTTTTTTTACCACAGCGAAAATGTCTTCAAAGGGCTTTGGAATAAACAAATCGGCCCCCATTTGCTGGGCCGTCTCGATATTGTGCTCACCTGAGTAAGCGGACATCAAGACCACCCGTCCGGACCGTTTTGCACCCATCTCTTTCAACAATTCCGGCCCACTTAGCCCTGGCATCAAGACATCTAAGAAGATCAAATCGGGGTGGCCGCTTGACCACTGCATTTGCCCTTCAATTCCGTCAACCGCCTCGGTGACTTCGTGGCCGCGCGCGCGACAGGCCCTTGCTAATGATTTTCTCACAAGCGGTTCATCATCCACAATAAGAATTTTCATCGCTCACCCTGTTTCAGTTCAATCACCACAGGCAGGCGCACGATAAACTCCGAGCCCTGGCCCATTTGACTCTCGACGAAAATCTGGCCGCCAAATTTCTGAATGATCGACTGACTCATGCTGAGACCAAGACCTGTGCCTTGGCCTGGTACTTTCGTGGTAAAAAATGGTTCAAAAATATTCTCAATAATATCCGCAGCGATGCCATCGCCCGTGTCTTTGACCCGCAGTTCGCACCAGTCCGCGGTCTCTGCAATCAGCGTTTCAACCGTGAGAGTTCCCGGCTCTGTCATCGCCTGGCACGCATTGTTTACCAGATTGAAAACCACCTGTTGCATGAGATGGGGCTCCACTCGAACCATCGCATCGACTTCACTTAAGAGAATTTCACTGCGATGATCGCGAAGGGCTGTCTTGAGCATCGGCAGTGTGCGATTGACGACGTCGTTGAGAGACACCCGCACTTGTTTTTCACTACTACCTTTTGAAAAATCGAGCAGATTTTCAATAATTTTTTGGGAGCGCTCGGCCGCTTGCTCGACTTCTTTGATATCGCTGGCCAATTGGGTTTCTTTTGGAATTTCACTTCGCAAAACTTGGGCGAGCGAGCGGATGCCAGTGAGCGGATTATTCAATTCATGGGCGATATTGCCGGCCAAATGCCCGATTGCCGCCATCTTCTCACTTTGCACCAAGCGCCCATGTAA
This sequence comes from Bdellovibrionales bacterium, assembly GCA_043785085.1. Classification (GTDB taxonomy): domain Bacteria; phylum Bdellovibrionota; class Bdellovibrionia; order Bdellovibrionales; family JAMPXM01; genus JAYVXN01. The sequence goes on from JAYVXN010000180.1 coordinate 4,562, forward strand.
TTCGCGAGCACTGGTCACGTCGACATAATGATTGATCACATTGGTCGCCGCCGTCTCATCGTGCAGGCGAATTGGGTAGCTCAAAACCTCAAAAACAGATTTGCCACGTTTGATCTGACTTTTTTGCGGCTGCCCCGTGCTCAACGCTTTTTCAACCGGGCAACCTCGGCAAACCGTCTCACTCGACGCGAATAGTTTATGACATTTAGTTTGATAGCTCTTCGGGCTAAAATGGCGATTGGTGCGTACGACGCTGTAATCAATATCAATAATGGCGATGGGATCTTTAATTCCGTCAAACGTGCTCTCCCATTGCAGCGACGTATATTTGAGATGATACTCTAGCAAAATCCGGTCAATGGCGATGCTCAATGGCTGCAGGCGCTCAGAAATAAAGCCAAGAAAGTCGTCAATCTGTCCGTCCGGAAGGGTGTGTTCAAAAAACAGCGTCGCCGGCGCTTCATTTTCTCCGTAAATAGAAATCGCTCGGCGCTTAAGCGGAATTGCTAAGACCTTCACCAGCGGCCGACCAAATTCATTGGCCAAATAGATCCGGTCTTCAAGCTCATTCAGGCGTAAGCGACTGCTGGTTGACCAAGTTTGCCGCGCTTCTTTTTCTGACACTTGTTTGCCCTGAAAATACAGCAGCATCGGTTTTCGATCGGCAATGAGATAACCGAGCATGGGGGCGCGTAATTCGTGAAAGCCTTTGACCTCCTTGCGCATCAGTCCCATCAACTCATCAAGTGAGTTTAAGACCGAAAGATCTTTAATAAAACGCACAAGATCACGCACATGCGAGAGCTTCTTCTCTGCTTCAACCTTGCTCTGCTCGGCATGCAGGGTACGCTCAGCGACGAGCTGCTCAAGACCACTGCTCAGATCTTCAAGTCGTTTGTTTTGCGTAGTGACTTCACGTAAGAGGCTTTGCTGTGTGATGCGCAGTTCATGATGTTCAATGGCTTTTGAAATATCGAGGAGAAGCTCATCATTGTCCCAAGGCTTGCTGACGAAACGAAAGACGGCGCCGCGATTGACCGCATCCTCGACCACCGTATTATCGACAAAGCCCGTCAGCAAAATCCTGGCACTTGAAGGAGAATGGGTTTTACTAAAAGCCAAAAGATCAGCACCGCGTGAGCCTTCGAGTTTTTCATCGGCCACAAGGACAGCAAAAGTTTCTCTGAGCAGAAGCGAGCGCGCTTCTTCGACCGAAGTGACCGCTGTGAGTTCCCAATCCTTTTGCCGAAACAGACGTTGTGCCGAAGCAAGAACTTCGGGGTCATCATCGAGCCAGAGGATTTTTTGGCGTTTTTTGATTGGGTCCACTTACAGAACATTTTCTACCCGTGGCGAGCGCGACACAAGTCCAGAGTGTTTGCGAAATTACACCCGAATCGACAGCTCGTGCGTCAACACTTCAAGCCAGCTCTCCGTCACCGTCGAGAACTCATACTCCAAAAGATCGGCAATCAAAACGAAGTCGTCGCGCTCTTTGGCGCTCAGTACTTCTCGAACACTCTCGGTGATTTTTTTCTCGGCCATCGACCATTGCTCATTGAAATCAATGGGTCGACCGACGGCAACTGAGGCGCCACGAACATGTTTCAGGGTTTCAACGAGCCACTGGCAGTTTTCCACGACTTCACGAAAGCGGCGCAATCCTTTATCAAGATCTCCTGCGCGAAGCGCTTCGGAGGTGACCAGACAGTCCTCCTGAAAGCCCGGCAAAAAATCTATGGTCGAGCGCAACGCCTGGCGAATCAGCAATTGTGGCTCGCTTGCGACGATCGTGATTTCATTTAATTCTGAACGTTTGGAGAGTGAAAAGCGCGACTCATCTTTTTCAGATAAAAGCATACCGTTGACATGCACTTCACAGACCACTTGGCCTTTTTCGGTGTATATCGTCTCGATTTTGCGAATCACGTCTTGGAGAGAGTCGCAGTCCGCGAAAAGCGTTTCAATTTCTGCTTTAACCCATGTGGAGTTCATCATTTGAACCTTCTTCTGCCCGTTCGGGATGATACAAGTGCAATATTTTATGAAGCTTAAGATGTAAGGCTTCGCTCTGCGCCATCAATTGCTTAAGCGGCATTGGCCCAAGACGAATCCTTTCGGTTTGAAACCAACTTATTAGTGGCGACAACG
>JAYVXN010000181.1:0-19991 GCA_043785085.1 Bdellovibrionales bacterium
GGCTGGCCTTTTTGCACTTTAATAGTGATTGGCTCAGTGGTTTGCGTCAGATAGGTTTTCTTTTGCGGATCAAAAATACTGGCGCTGACAGGAGGAATAGTGAAATCACCATCGCGCCGTGGAATCATGAGGAGCTTGAAATCCTTGTAGCTAGCGCCGCTTTTAAAAAACTTAGCTTCTTTCTGCGTGTCGTATAGTTCAAGACCCTCGGGCGGAGTAAACGGCGGTACATCGATCAATTTGGCATTGCCGCGGCCTTCAAAGTGAATCTTCAAGGTAAACGGCTGGCCTTCAACAATATTGGTATCATCAATTCGGGCACTCACCTGAAAACTGCCAACAGCACCAGAGAAATCCGTGGGCCGCCCTTCATTGGGAAGCGGCTTCACCGTCACCTTAACTGGCTGTGATGACTTGGTGTACGGACGCGACTGCGCATTGCCGAATGAGCCAAAAATATCATTGAGAGTCACGACTGTGCACTTTGCCGTATAAGGATCAATGAATGCCGTGCCTTCTTTGATCGGAAACAAAGCAAATGAATCAAGCAGGGCTTTTTTATAAGGAACACCTTTGACCACTTCATCGGTGAAGTTCAGGTGCGTGGCGATTTCAATGTCTTCTTTCCAAAAACCTTTGAGGCTTGGATATTTCAGAGTGTCCAAATCGCGAATTTGCCCGCGGGTATAGAGGTACCAGCTGGCCGTGACCTGCTCGTTGACGAAGGCTTCGGTTTTATCGACTTCCACCTGGACAAAAAAAGCATCTTCCGGGTTAACCGGCTGAGTTTTAAAACCCTGCTGATCAGGAATCCCGCCGCGTTTGAGGAGCTGTGAAAACAAGTCCTCATCTTCTTCGTCCATGAAACCGGGCGGCACCTGAATGTTAAATGGATTTTGTTGATCTCGGCCTTTGCCGCGTTTGACCTGATTATTCGTGGGCCGGCTATGGCCAGCGACCACTTTTACCGATAACGGTTTGCTGCGGTAAATCTTGCCATCAACCTTCACTTCAACTGGCGGCAACGACAAAGTGCCGATTTTTTTTGGATGGAGCAAGTAATTAAAGCGATGGATTTTATGAGTTTGAAACTGATTGCCATTCGCGCCAGAGGTAAATGAGGAGCGCGCTTCTTGTGATTGCCAGCTATTGATTATTTCAAAACCGGGGCCCAATTGCAGGTTGGGCTTTTCGGCACTTGAATCCGCACCCATGGTTGCCACCACTGAAAGTGTCAGCGTATCTTCCGAGCCGAGCTCCTCACGATCAATCCCTGCAGACACTGTCACATCATCAGCCGTGAGCGCGAGACTAGAGCCAAAAATAGAAAGAGTCATAAAACACAGCATTGTTATTAGTCTTGGCATCGTCGTCTCACCAATCTTTTGCTTTCGGAACATCCTTGGCTCCTTCGCGCTGCATTTTCGCACGAATGTCTTCTTCCTGGCGCTTGAGTTCTTCGAGAATGCGCCCGACGTCTTGTTCAGACACATCGTTGCTGTTGTAGGGCTTGGGCTTTGGTTTTTGCTGCTGCTGACCTTGGCCATTTTGCTTTGGCTTTTGCTGTTGTTGGCCGCCGTCAGACTGATCGTCTTTTTTCTTTTGGTCCTGGGCTTGTTCGCCACTGCCACCCTGGCCACCTGCCAGCAACAGCTCGATATTGGTTTTTACTTCTTTTGAGTCCGGATTAAGATCCAGCGCCTGCTGGTAATAGTTTAAAGCTAAATCGATTTCCTTTTTTTGGGAGGCGGCTTCGGCGGCATTGTAGAGAGCTGCAAATTTCAAGGGCGGAGATTGCGTCAGCCGAGTCGCCGTATCGAATTCTTGCATCGCTTTGTCATATTCTTTGTGTTCACTAAAGGCATCGCCTAAATTTAGGTGAAGCTCGGCTTGAAAGGGCATATCACCCAGGGCTTGAGTGAAATTATCATACGCCTCAACAGACCGTTTATTTTTAAAATTTTTCACACCCTCATTGTTTTTCAATATACCGCGAAACTCTCCTGCAGAGGCGCCGCTCGCACAAATCATGATGATGACAAACAAAAACTTTTTCATGCGCCGGAGACCTCAAAGCGACCGCGCCAGATGCGCCCCTCTTTGCGTCGCTCACTGATCAAAAGGTCCAGCAAAGTTAATAAAATGCCAATTACGAGCGGCAGCTGATATTTTTCGTCATAGCTAGCTGATACTTCAGAATCAAAGGCAGTTTTCTCTAATTTATCAAGATCCTCGCGCACGCGTTTCGCCTCGCTGCCGCCAAATGAAGCATAATAGAAACTGCCCTTTCCCACCGAGGCGAGTTCGCGTAAAAAATCTCCTTTGACCGTGGTCAGAACTTCTGAATTCTGGCGATCTCGCTTATAGCCTTTTAAAAAGCCACGATCATCCCGCACCGGAATCGGTGCACCCCGTTCAGTCCCAAAGGCCAATGTGAAAATGCGAATGCCGTCGCCAACCATTTTCTTGGCTTCATCCAATGCACCGGGCTCCCAATCTTCGCCGTCACTGGCGATCAATACGACACGGGTCACCCGCGTGTGCTCATCTGTGTCGAGGCCGCCATGTTCAAAGGCAAGATGGGCTTCCATGAGGGCTTTACGAAAATCCGTCCCTTGGGTTTGCACGGATTGCGTCGAGGCTTGTTCAACATACATTTTCAGAGCTGATTTGTCGGTGGTCAGAGGTGAGAGCAAAACGGCAGAGCCAGCAAAAGCCACCATGCCGACTTTGTCCCCGCCTAGCATATCAAGCAGTTTATTCAGCTCACTTTTAGCGTACTCGAGGCGGCTGGGCTTAATATCTTCAGCAAGCATCGAGGTTGAAACATCAAGAGCGATGATGAGCTCGACCCCTTCGCTCTTCACCGCGGTCATTCCTTTATTCGTTTGCGGCCGAGCCAGCGCCAAAATAAAAAAAACGAGCGCTAAAAAACGAACTCCTAGTTTCACCCGCCTTCGCATCGGCGAATAGGAGGCCATTAAAAAAGGCGTGAGCTTAGCGCCAATGGCTTTTTGAATGCGTCCCAAGGCACGACGCTGGGCAAAAATAAAAATGAATCCTAAAATCGGCAGGAGCCATAAAAATGCAAATGCTTGAGGATTGCCGAAGCGAAACATTAAATAGCCCCTTTCGGCGATTGACTGCGGGCGCGAAAAATCGTTTCAACGACTTTTCGGCAGAGCTCCGTCAGCTGCAGACAGTCTTCTTGGGTCGCTTTATCTTTAGACTGCAGCGCCTGGCGTAATTCATTGAGGGCGATGGGCAAATCTCGGCGCACATTTTTGTAAAGATGCTTATCCATGCGACGAATATCGCGCAGAATTTGCCGTGGGCCCCATTGCAGGGCGGGTACGACCAATTCTCGAGCGAGGTACCAGCGAAAGCTCTGATTGATTTCGGTTAAATAATTGGCAACCGTCTGGGTCTCCCATTTTTGTTCGGTCTTCATCGGAAACTGCCTAGCCAAGCGCCGCAAATCTTTATTGAACTGATTATAAGGTGAAACCGCCGTTCCATGCCGGGCCAGTTCCTGTAGAAGTTTTTTGCGTTGAGCTCGTTTACGCAGGCGAAAGAATAAAATCGTACCGATAAAAAGTAAAATGAAAATCAGTGAGAACCAAAACCACATCGGCCAGGCCAGGGCAAACGGCGCAATCGGGCCATACGGCTGGCGCTGAGGATTTTCTTTTTGATCAATGACCGAACGAAGCTCATAACGCAAACCGTGCAAAGCGACGCGACTTTTACCATCGGTGAGAAACAGACTTTGCGGTTGATTTTTTCCAACCAAATAACTCGTGGCAATGAAACTGGCGCCATGATCATTAAGGTCTTTGGTCTCTAGAAGGCGCAAAACATATTGTTCTTTTTTATCCATTTGCAGAGAAACTTTTTCTTGCTCGAGCAGCACACTGGCCCCTTCGCAATGGAGAAAAAACTTCTGGCCAACGGTGAGCGGCGCACTGCCCAAGGGGACGGCTTGTGATTTGTCATCAAGGCCTTGCACTTGGCAATCCCAAAATGGCATCGGACTTTCTTCATTGACAGGCGCCGCCATTACCGTCGCCTCCGTCCGTTTTTAGCTCGAAAATACGCAATCAATGGGTCGACAAAATTTTCTCCAGAAACCACTTCGATATTGTCGACGCGCGACTGACGCAATTCTTCAGTCCGCTTTGCTCGCACCTCTTGGACATGAGCCACAAAAGCTTTGCGAAAACTCGCCGACGAGGTATCGACGGTGACCACTGCACCGGTTTCAGCATCGTGCATATCGACCAGCCCCATCGACGGAATCTGCAATTCGGCCGGATCCTGAACCACACAGGCAATCGTGTCATGTTTACGAGAAATTCGCCGAAGGCTCGCGGCAAACGAGCGATCCTGAAAGTCACTGAAGACAAAGATCGTGGATTTCTTTTTTAAAAAACCCTGCAAGAAATCAACCGCCGCTGAAATTTTCGTGCCTTGGCTTTTCGGCTGATGATAATAAAGATCGCGCAAAATGCGCTGAATGTGCGCGCGGCCTTTTTTCGGCGGCACAAAGTGCTCGACCTGATCCGTAAATAACAGCAGTCCAACATGATCATTGTTTTTAGCGGCGCTAAAGCCCAAAAGGGCTGAGAGATGCGCGATGATTTCGCCTTTGAAGTATCCGCCGCTGCCAAAGTTTGTCGAACCGCTGATATCGACGGCCAGAATTAAAGTCAGCTCGCGCTCTTCATCAAATTTCTTAATATGAGTTTTCCCGGTACGCGCGGTCACCGGCCAGGAAATCGCGCGAACATCATCTCCGGCGACATATTCACGAAATTCTGAAAAGGTCATGCCCTGACCTTTGTAGGCCGAATGGTACTGGCCCGCAAAAAGCGAGTTAACCAGCTTTCGTGTGCTGATCTCGAGCAGTTTCACTTTTTTCAAAATCTCGGGCGGTAAACTCACGTGACACTGTCCTAAGGAACTTCAATATGATTCAAAAGCTCTTTCACTACTTCTTCGCTTTTGATTTCTTCGGCTTCGGCTTCAAAGCTCAGAATCAAACGGTGGCGCAAAACATTGTAAGCGATCGCTTTGACATCTTCGGCCGTCACATAGCCTCGGCCACGTAAAAAAGCATGAGCCTTCGCCGCACGAATCAGATTAATGGTCGCCCGCGGTGACGCACCGATTTTGAGCAGGGCTTCGATATGGCCTAAGCCATATTTCGCCGGCTGTCGGGTCGCGACCACCAACTCAACAATATAAGTTTTCAATTTATCATCGACGTAGATTTGGTCGACGCGATTGCGAGCTTTTAAAAGCTCTTCTCGAGAAATCACCGAATTAATAGACGGCTGGTGGTCCGTGCCCATTCGGTTCATGATTTCCAACTCTTCTTCCTTACTGGGGTAATCCACTAACACCTTAAACATGAAACGATCCATCTGCGCCTCCGGAAGCGGATAGGTGCCTTCTTGCTCAATCGGGTTTTGCGTGGCCAAAACGAGAAATGGAGCTTCGAGCTTATAGGTGGTTTCACCGATAGTGACTTGTTTTTCGGCCATCGCTTCAAGCATCGCACTTTGCACTTTCGCCGGCGCGCGGTTGACCTCGTCGGCCAAAACAATATTCGTAAAAATCGGTCCCTGCTTAGGCGCAAACTCACCCGTCTTTGGGTTGAAAATCATGGTGCCAATGAGATCCGAAGGTAAAAGATCCGGTGTGAATTGAATTCTCTGAAAACCGAGGCTAATACATTTAGAAACGGAGGCAATCGTCATGGTTTTCGCAAGACCCGGAAGACCTTCAAGCAAGACGTGGCCTCCTGTCAATAATCCCATCACGATACTCTCAATCATCTCGCGCTGACCGACAATGACTTTTGAAACTTCTTTCAGCATGCGATCGACAAATTGACTTTCTTGCTTAATCGCTGCGTTAAGCGCGAGCACATCGACTTCCATGTGTGACCTCCCAGACGTTCTTTCTCAATGGTGACACTCTCATTTGACTCTGCTAAGAGTTGAATTTCAATGAATTTTGAGACTAGTCTTTCACGTGGGCTGGTTTGGCATTTTGGTTTGGCCTTTGCCGCCTGTTGGAGAGCTTTGGCCTGAATCTATTTACTAGCCCGCATTGATTGGATCGGCATAGAATAATTAAAAATTTGGAGGGCTTGACCTTGCATTTTAAGAGCTCATTGCGCGTCTGGTTATTGGTCGGTTTGGTATCTCTACTTTTGCTTTTCGGCGGCCATCATTTTTTCGGCCGTCTAGGTCTATTATTTGGTTTTATGCTGGCCCTCAGTCTGAACTCAGCCGTGTTTTTTTACAGCGAATTGCGCCTGATTCACCTCTATGATTCGCAACTTCTCGAAGGCCAAGACCCCTGGGGCGTCTTGAGCATGGTTGAAAAACTTTGTGTGAAGGCCGAGATTCCAGTCCCACGAGTTTTTCTGATTCAGTCTGAAACTCCGACAGCATTTTCAGTGGGCGTGAGCTATCGGCATGCGGCGGTTTTAATTTCCGAGGCTTTAGTCCGGCTCCTTCCTCCCGATGAGGTGAATGCCGTTTTGGCTTATGAAGTCGCCCGCCTCAATCGCCATGATACCATCAGCGGTACAGTCGCAAGTGCTATGGCCAGTGGTTTACTTTTTTTAGGTCGTATTTTGGATCAGATCATTTTTTTACAGTTTCTGCGCGCAAAAAAAGCTGGTCAGTTTCGACCTGGGACTTATCTTTTTTCACCACTGATTTCGATTTTGATCCGTTTCGCAATTGGACGCCGAAATTACTATGCTTCTGATCAGTTAGCCGCAGCCTATATCGGCGACCCGAAACTTTTAGCGCGGGTGCTTTGGAAATTGGAGGCCTATCACGCAACTATGCCAATGGACGTGGCTTTAGCCGATGCACATTTGTTCATTGTTAACCCCTTGACTAGTTGTTCACCGTACCGATATTTTCTAGTGCAGCCGGCTGCCCGGCACCGCATTAAAATGCTCGTAGGACAATATCCGATTTGAGGGTCTCAGACTGAGATTTCATTCCTGATGCCTAAATAACGAGACTTGTATCCTCCGCTGGCGATTCAATTTAGGAGAACGCATGACTGAACAAAATCCAACGCAAAACTCAACTGAGCAACGTCATTTGGACGCGAATTTTTCGACACTGATTTTATCTGTAGGTTCCTCGGCCGCCATGGCCCTAGGCCTTGGTCCTAATCCCGTCACCGGTAAAGTCGAAAAAGACTTAAGTGTGGCGCGCTTCAATATTGATCTGCTTTTGATGCTGCGAGAGAAAACCAAAGGCAATCTCCTAGGTGACGAAGAAAAATTCTTAAATTCATTGGTCACTGATTTACAAATGAAGTACGTCCAAGCTTAACGCAGAGGAGGACATTCATGAAAAATCTCACTCGAACACTTTTAATTTTTGGCCTGTTTATTGTCGGTCTGTATTTATCCGAAGCCGGATCGCAAACTTCAAAAGCCAACACGGCTTCTGAACCCGTGGCCCTTCTCGCCCAAAATACGCCACAAAAGTCGACCGCTGAAGCCGCCGCTGATTTAAAGAAAAACATTCCTCTTGACGCGAGTAAATTGGGTGATCCCCTACCCCGTAATCTCTTTGTTGAATTATCAAAGTTGATCAATCCGACTGTCGTCAGCATCTCAACGAGCACCAATGTGCGCGCGCGGGGCGGCTTACGTCCGCAAGATCCTTTGCAACAATTCCTAGAAGAATTTATGGGCGGACGCCAGGGCAATTCGATGATGCAGCAACAACCCATGCAAGCACTGGGCACCGGCTTCATCATTCGCGCCGATGGCTTGATCATCACCAACAATCACGTGGTTGAAGGGGCTGATTTGATCAAAGTCCAACTCGACGGCAATTCGGACAAGTTTTACGAGGCAAAAATCGTCGGCCGTGATGCCCGCACGGATATTGCGCTGATTAAAATTGACGCTAAGAAAACTTTGCCGGTCGCCCAACTTGGCACGAGCAAAGAACTGCAGGTCGGCGAATGGGTCACCGCTTTCGGAAATCCGTTCGGCCACGCCCACACCATGACCAAAGGAATTATCTCCGCCATCGGCCGTGAGATTGGTGAAATCAATCGCTTTCCATTTTTGCAAACCGATGCCAGCATTAACCCCGGAAACTCCGGCGGCCCCCTCGTTAACACTCAAGGTTTTGTCATCGGTGTCAACACGGCCATCGACGCCCGTGCGCAAGGAATTGGCTTTGCTATTCCGATTGATAACGTCAAACAAATCGTCAATGATCTTGAAAAATCCGGCCGCGTTCGCAGAGGCTATATCGGTGTGGAAATCGCCCCGATTACTCCCGATATTGCCGCCCAACTCGGTCTTGACTCAACCGAAGGTGTCTTGATCACCCGCATGGTCAAAGATGGCCCAGCGGCAAAGGCCGGCCTGGCCGTTTATGACATTCTGCTCGAATTCGGCGGAAAACATCTCAGCTCGCCCACGGACTTGATGAACATCGTTGCGAACGCGCAAATCGGTTCAAGTGTGAAAGCAAAGTTGATTCACTTCGATCAAGATCGCAAATCTGAGAAAACTCTCAACGTGAAAGTAGCCGAGAATCCAGAGGAGCCCAAACCGAAACAGCCGGTCAAAAAATACTTCGGACAAAAAGCTCCGCATGATCTGGGTTTTAAAGTTTCAGATATGTCGGCTGAACTTCAGCAGGAGTTTGAAGTCATCCCAGGAGCTCCGGCAAACCCTGTTGTGATCGAAGTCGACAAAGACAGCCCCGCGAGCCACTCTGGCTTGCACGCAGGCGACGTGATTTTAGATGTGAATAAGCACGAAGTACATAAATCAACCGATGTCTTGCGCCTGCTCAATCCGGGTCGCAATATGCTTCGCGTGCTGCGCGGAAACAATGTCGCCATCGTCCCTTTACAAACCAAATCTGAATAAGTCGTTTGTATAAGGTTCTCTTGGGCGGATGTTTCACCCTGAAGCATCCGCCAATTGGCCTGATTTGCTGAAAATCTGGGCTAAATCCCAATCTAAGCCTCTAAAAATACACTGATTTTATTTTTCCTCGACCAATGTCTTAAGTTCTATTGCGGTTTTACCGTTATCTAGAAGGTACGCCAACATGACGACGACATTGGCCACACCCTGTATGGGCATTTTTGGAGGACGCAATGGAAATCACCGAAGTGAAGGTTTTCCCGGTTAACGAAGACCGGTTGAAAGCTTATGTTTCAATCACAATCGACAATTGCTTTGTCATTCGAGATTTAAAGATCATCGAAGGCACTGGCGGTTTATTTGTGGCTATGCCCAGCAAAAAGCGCAAAGACGGGCAATTCAAAGACATAGCGCATCCTTTGAACCAAGAGACCCGTGAAATGGTCGAACACGCCGTTTTTGCCGCCTACGAGCAAGAAGTCCGCTCAATGGGCGAAAGCTTAGGCTCACTGAAGCGCCGCCCCAGCAACCATGCTGACGATGACTCCGGAGAATAGAGCTTGCGCATTCCGAGCAGAGAAAGTACCACTGCTCTGATTTAATTTGCTTAATTTTTAAGCTGAGGAGGCCCTGCTAAATCCTTGGTTTATTGCCTGGCAGCGATCAGAACCATCTGATTCGCTGCCTTTTTCGTTTTTTACTTGCTTCTTTTTCCCAGCCCTTTTATCTATTTGCATCAACGTCTTTGATTGGACGCATTCTGTTGGGCTGTCGCCAAGTTGGTAAGGCTTCAGATTTTGATTCTGACATTCGGAGGTTCGAGTCCTCCCAGCCCATCCATTTTCCTCCACAAAATTTTTTCGTAAATATCGAGAACCACGAAAGAAAGTGGAGACCTACCGAAAGGTGGGTCTTATTTTTTGTGGAGTTGTGGAGGCGCGAGGTTTTCGTATGAAACAGATCAAAATTAAATTGCGGCGGCGCAGGTAACGGGAACTGGTCGCCTGGCGATGGTGGCGGTCGAACCGCAATTCAACTTGGCGGCGTCGAACTTCTGACCGCAGGTGGCGGCGGCGGCGGGTCTGGTTGGAACGCGGGCGACGTTGCTGGCGGCGGCGGCTCTGGATATATTGGCGGTACTGGCGTGAGTTCGGCAACCACGACGGCAGGAAGTGGCTCCACTCAGGCAAATTCAGGTGATGCCCAGAACGGCGGCGCTGGAGCTGGAGGAGGACCTGGAGCTGCTGGTGCCAACGGCAAAATTTATATATCATTGTAAGGAACTGTCTAAAAATAAGTTGGACATTTTCACTTGGGGCCCGCGTAAAAATAAATTCAATATTTGGAGTCGAAGTGTCACGTCTACATCCATATCAAGTCGGTATCCAAGGGGTTCGCGCTTCGTTTCATGATATTGCTGCCAAACGTTTTTTTCGCGACGACAAGTTAGCGACCCATGAAAGCCCCAGCTTCGAACATCTGTGTCAGGCTTTAAAAGCTGGTGTCACTGACGTTGCCCTGATGGCCATCGAAAATTCAACAGTCGGCAGTCTTATTTCCAATTTGCGACTTCTCGATGAGTACCGCTTTTATGTGATTGGCGAAATCACCATTGCAATTGAAATGAGCCTGATGGCCCTTCCGGGGCAAAAATTAAATGATCTCCGCACCGTCTTCTCGCACCCAGTCGCATTACAGCAATGCAGCCATTACCTTGCGGCCCACCCGCAGCTTAGCGCCCTAGCGACAGCCGACACCGCTGCGAGTGCTAAAGACATTTGCGACAAAAATCTTAAAGGCCATGCCGCCATCGCCCACAGTTCGGCAGCCGCCATTTACGGCCTTGAAGTCATTGCCCAAGGAATTGCAAACAACAGGGCCAACTTCACGCGCTTTCTTGTCCTCACCGCTTCAAAACCGACGGCGCAAACTGGCGACCATATAATGCTTCGCTTTGAAATAAACTGTGAAAAAAATCATAAAATAAGCAATAAAATAATCCATGAAGAAAACCCTGAAATTAATTTGGGAGCTCTTCTCAATGAAATAGAATCGACTTCGGCGCAAATACTCCGTATCCAATGTCTTCCTTACTCTGGACAATTAAGCCACTATGTTTATTTTATCGACATAAAACTCCAAGGTGAAAATCAGCTGACGCCGATCCTTCAGAAAACGATCGCACCATTTGTCTTTGGCCAATATGGCGTGGTTGAGTAATCAATTCAGTTCAAGATGAATCATTCTGAAGCGAAAACTCGCTCAGATCATAGCGACAAGACAACAGAGCCAGCTTAAGTATTCGCACGTTTTACCGAATAGAATATAAACCAGGTTATTTTCTAAACGGGAATCAGGATCAATGCCTTCAAAGTCTGCAAACATCGAAGACCTGAGAAAATCCATCGACGAAATCGATAAAGAGATTGTTATTTTATTCGAAAAAAGAGCGGCCGCAGTCTTTTCAATTGGTCAATATAAAAGAGAACAGCAACTCCCGGTTCAAGATTTATCCAGAGAACTGATAATCAAGAAAAATGTTGAAAGTTTGGTCTCTCCTTCAGGGCCTTTATCGCCAAGAGAGATGTCACATCTGTTTATGGGACTCGTTGCGCAATTTCGATTCCTTGAAAGCGCCCACATGTTAAGAGAAATGACATTTTCACAAAATAATGCTGTACGTTTAGATTTTAGGAAATCACAAAAAGTTATTTTGTGGGGATTTGATCTCCTGAGTGCCAGTTTCTATTTAGCGCTCAACCAAGCCCTCCCCCATTGGAGCTTTCGCGTTGTTGATCAGCATCTAAATTCTGAAAGGTTCAACAATTGGAAAAAAGAACAGAGCCTCAATAAAATTGATTTAAATAATATTGAATTAGATAACACCAGCCCAATGCACCAAGCGAATTTATATGTGCTTGGTGCACCGCTGGCCGCTCATGCAAAAAATCTAGCTGAATTTGCCTTTCCAACTGAGGCCCTCATTTTAGAATTGGCAAACACGAAAAATATCATGGATAAAACTTTTTCGCATCGGCACGGTCAGTCACCCATCTCATTTTTAGATGTGGGTGCCCCGCCACTAGGCAACGGCGAACTCTCTGCATTTGAACATGGCGATCCCTTGCTTTTTTATAATAAAACTTTTTTCTGGGTCGAGCCCACTTCACAATCCATTGAGGCCGCGACGAAGGTCACTTTTGACACTATAGCAACCTGTCTCGGTGCTAAATCCCTATGGATTACGGCAGAAGACCATGGTGCCGCATTACCAAAATTAACCCAACGACTCAGCCAACTTCGAAATGACATTGGAGCTTTTGAGGAATGTGAAAAACTTTTAGTCAATTTAATATTTTTTTGCAAAAAATTTAAGAAAAAATTTAAGAGAGGCGCATAAATGATCATCGTCAGTAAAAAAACTATAACAAACGAGCAAATCTCTGAAGTTGTACAAAAGATTCAGAAATTAGGCTTGACCGCTCATGTCGTTAAGGGACTCGCACAGCACACCATCAGTGTCTTGGGAAAGACTGAAAAAATTCAAACTTCTGAATTTTCAACTTTTCCTTTTGTTGAAAGTGTTTTGCGAATTTCAAAGCCCTTTAAACTCGCTTCAAAACTAGCTAATCCAGACGGCACAAGGATCCATGTTGGCAATCTGGAGATTGCCCAAGATCATGTCATCGTCATGGCGGGTCCCTGCTCGGTAGAAAGTGAAGAGCAAACGATGCGGATTGCCCGTGCAGTCAAAGCCGCTGGTGCGACCGTCTTGCGCGGAGGGGCTTTCAAACCGCGCAGCTCACCTTACTCATTTCAAGGTATGGGCCTCAGAGGTCTAGAGATTTTAAAAATGGCCTCTCAAGAGACAGGCCTTCCAGTTATTTCAGAAGCCATGGATCATGATGGGCTCAAAATGATGCTGGATTATGTTGATATTATTCAAATTGGTGCGCGCAATATGCAAAATTTTTCTTTGCTAAAAGAACTGGGTAAAATTGATAAACCTATTATGCTTAAAAGAGGCATGTCGGCCACTATTGAAGAATGGTTGATGAGCGCAGAGTATATTTTGTCTGGCGGCAACAGCAAAGTCTTGCTTTGCGAGAGAGGCATCCGAAGTTTTGATACTCAATACTCTAGAAACACTTTAGATCTCAATGCCATTCCGATATTGAAATCACTGACGCATCTGCCAATTGTGGTTGATCCTAGCCATGGCACCGGCTTTTGGCATCTTGTGGCTCCAATGGCTCTTGCTGGGCTAGCAGCTGGTGGTGATGCCTTAATTATTGAGGTTCATGATAAGCCAGAAGAGGCTTTATCCGATGGGCCTCAAGCTTTGCTCCCCTCCAATTTTGAAAAACTGATGAAGCAACTTTTAGGAATCGGCGAAGTTTTAGGCAAACCCGTCCTCACAGAAATACCAAAAAAGCAAAAGGCCGCTTCATGAACAGATTTTGTTTTAGCGGGATTATTCCTGCTTCAAAATCAAATTTTAATCGGGCTTTAATCTGCGCGTCTTATGGCCAAGGCATTAGTTTACGGGGCGAATCAAGTTGTGATGATGTAAAAAAAATGAAAGAGGCTCTTTCTCAATTAGGTGAAAATACGGCCTATGATTGTGGGAGCGCAGGAACAGTACTCAGATTCCTTGCTCTTCGTCTATCGAGAATTCCAGGTCAACACATCCTCAAGGGAACTGAAAGACTAATGAGTCGCCCGCATGACGATCTGCATGACATATTTTCTCAATTAAATATTAAAATGGAACTGCATTCAGATCGCTTACTCATTTTAAGTCCTGAGGGATGGAAGCCAAAAAATAATATTCTCAACGTCAACCGTGAGATATCGAGTCAATTCGCATCTGGAATTCTTTTGAATTCTTGGGACCTCGATTTTCCATTGAGAATACAATGGCATTCAGGCGGCGTCTCTGAGGGCTATTGGCAAATGACAGCTCAAGTGGTGAAAGATTTTGGCATGGAGCTGACCCAGGATAGCTTCGGCGTTACCGTTCTCCCACATGCAAAAACCAAAATTCAATTCTACAATGTCGAAAGTGATGTGAGCTCTGCCTTTGCCATTGCGGCCTATGCGGCCCTCAATGGTGAGGCGACATTTCAAAAGTTCCCGTTTGGCACTTTGCAGCCAGACGTTGTCTTCTTGCAGATTCTTGAAAAAATGGGCGTCGGCATTGAAAGACGTGGCGAAGATGCGCATGTATTTCAAAAAACTCCGGGCCACCCTAACCTAAAAGGCATCAACTGGAATTTGCATGCTTGCCCTGATGTCTTTCCTGTCCTTGCAACTCTTTGTGGCTTCGCCAAAGGCTACTCACGACTTGACGGAGCACCACAACTCATTTTCAAAGAATCCAATCGAATTCAGAAAACGGCAGAGCTCCTAAATAAAACTGGCATCAAAACGAAAATTCTTTCTGACGGGATAGAAATTCACCCACACGAAGGTCTAGGCAAGCCGAATTCTGCATTTGGCTATGAAACAGATCATGATCATCGCCTCGCATTTGCCGCAGCTTTGGTGGCCTCGCAGAAATATCCCATTCACATTTTGCACCGAGAAGTTGTTAATAAAAGTTTTCCAGAATTTTGGGATATTCTAGTTAACAACACATTCTAAAAATGATCCAATAGAAGAAGAATTATGTCAGCCAACAGCTTTGGAAACCAATTTCAGATCACCACCTTTGGCGAAAGCCATGGGCCAGCCCTTGGAACTATCATCGAAGGTTGCCCTGCTGGTGTTACGTTTGACATGTCTCTCCTCATTTCTGAACTTGCGCGAAGACGACCAGGAAGAAACGCAATTGTTTCGGCGCGCAACGAAGAAGACACTCCTGAAGTTTTAAGTGGCGTGTTCGAGGGCAAAACTCTTGGAACACCCATCGCCATCATTGTGAGAAATAAAGACGTCAGATCTGAAGATTATAAAGAAATTGCATTTCAACCAAGAACGGGGCACGCAGATGATCTTTGGAGGTTGAAGTTTGGTCACTCCGATCATCGCGGTGGTGGCAGAGCTTCTGGTCGAGAAACACTGTCTCGAGTTATTGGCGGAGCTGTGGCTCGCATGATTTTAAGAGAGCTCGCGCCAAGTCTGCAAATTTTTGCTTTCGCCACCCGCATTGCATCAATTGAAATTGCCAAGACAGAAATAGAAGAACTGGAAAAAAATCTTATTCAAGGCGTATTTGCAGTGGATCACTTTTCATCACGGCTTCCAGATCAACAAAAAAATGCGCAAATTGAAGAACTTCTTATCAAGGCAAAAACAGAAGGGCGTAGCTATGGCGGCGAAGTTGAAGTGCTCGTCGCCTCGCCGCCACTTGGCTTAGGACAACCTGTTTTTAATAAGCTCAAAGCAGATTTTGCCGCAGCCTTTATGAGCGTCGGTGCCACCTCAGGAGTGGAGCTTGGTGAGGGGAGAAATGTTGTCGAGGCTGAAGGATCTCAGTTTCACCGGCAGACTGAGCAAAGGCACTATGGTGGGATTAGAGGCGGTATTAGCTCCGGCGAGGCGATTTTATTTCGCGTGTTTTTTAAACCAACGGCCACAGTCTTGGACGTTGCAAAAAAAGGCCGGCATGACCCCTGCATTGTCATCCGCGCCATTCCTGTTCTAGAGGCCATGGCCTGGATGGTCATGGCAGATCATGTGTTGTGGGCTCGGCAAGACAAAATCAGATAGGTAACGATATGAAAAATTCAATGAAGTTCTCGGAGCTAGCAAAAACTCTCTTGAGCTCATCAACAATGACCACGACGTTAAAGGCCCAGCAGCACAAGGCCGAGGGGCGAAATATCTTGGTCGGTTCAGTTGGTGAACCTAATGAAGACGTGGCCGTAGAAATTAAAGATGCTCTTGTCAATCAATTAAGATCGCAGCCGTCCCGTTACGGCTCAGCCCAAGGACTTCACAGCACTCGCAAAGAACTCTCCGCGTGGTTCAAAAAAATCTACGGGGCAGACTATTCTCCCCAACAAATTATTGTCACACCTGGCTCAAAATTTGGACTTTATTCATTAATGCAAATACTGTGTGATGAAAATGATGAGGTGCTCATTCCGGCACCTTATTGGGTGAGTTATTTATCTCAGGCAAAAATGGCAAAAGCACTGCCAATTGTCTGCCTTCCAGATTCCCATTATAAACTGACACCGCGCCTTCTTGAAAAGTGCCTGAGCCCGCGCTCGCGCTTACTGATTATCAATTCACCCAATAATCCCACTGGTTCAGTTTATTCAAAAAAAGAACTCCAAGAACTTCATACTGTATTAATTGATCATCCACAAATTACTGTTATTTGTGACGATATTTATAATCAACTTGTTTTTTCAGATAGCAAAAGAGCCCCCAGCCTACTTGATGTTGCCAACGAAGACTTTAGAAGAAGAATCATCATCGTGCACGGCGCTTCTAAGAGCTACTGTATGACTGGTTGGCGAATTGGCTGGATTGCCGCTGAATCTGAGTGCATAGAAAAACTCACAACTTTTTTTAGTCAAACCCTCACATGTATCCCAGACTTTATACAAATAGCGACACAAACGGCACTGTCTGGTGGTGAGCAAATTGTTGCAGACCTTAAGAATAAAATAATGACTCGTCGCAAATGGGCGAATAATGAACTCAACGCCGTGCCATCAATATCAGTTTACCCATCGGAGGGCGCATTCTATCTTTGGATCGCCTTTAAAGATAAGGCCGTCTCTTCAGCGCAGGTGGCAGATAGATTGTTTGCAGAGAAGGACCTTGCAGTTGTCCCAGGAGAGGCCTTTGGCCTGCCCTATCACTTGCGGCTCTCGGTCACTTTGCCTGATGAAGATTTCAAAAAGGCGGTTCTAAAAATAAAAGATTTTTTTACGAACCCGAACTAGATCGGACAATTCATCATGACAGCCCTAAATAGCAAAACTAAGAGAAAAACTAAAAGTAAAATTGAATTTAAAAATGAGCTTCCCAGTCCGAAAACCCTAGGACCAGCAGTCCTTCTCATTTATGACAAATGCTTTGAACAAAAGCAGTCGACGTTCAAGCAAGTTCAGAAATGGCTTGAAAAATTTCCTTATCGAATTGCTTTTGAAAGTGGCGAAGAATTAAAAGACCTCAAACTTTTTCCGAATAAAATTGAAAAAATTCTCAATGTTCTCAGTCAATTTGCGGATAAGAACGTGCAAATTGTTAGTTTTGGCGGAGGGAGCCTGGGCGATTTTGTTGGCTTTGCCGCAAGTGTTCTCAAAAGAGGGTTGCCATTAGTTCATATACCAACCACCTGGCTCTCAGCGATGGATTCTGCCCACGGTGGAAAAACCGCACTCAATGTCGCAGGCTTCAAAAATCAAATTGGGACTTTTTATTCGGCTCAACAAATCTTCATCGTTAATTCAATCCTGCAGAAGCAGCCACCAGAGAGATCTAAGGAGGCTTTTGGCGAAGCTGTCAAAATGGCACTTTTGACGGGTGGTGGTCTGTGGAATCAGTTTTCAAAATTGCAGACATTTGACAATTCTTCGGCGTGGCATTTTTTACCAAAATTAGTTGCAGAGAAATATCGAATCGTTAATAAAGATCCATTTGAAAAAAGCGGAATTCGGCATCTCCTCAATTTAGGCCATACTCTTGGCCACGGATGGGAGGCTGAATGCCATTTATCGCACGGCACGGCGGTGGCCTACGGTATTCGTGCCGCCATTGAGTTTTCAAAAAATGAAAACATCATGGGCTTAGGGGATTATAATAGCTTGGTCGCACTACCTGTCATGGGCCTATTTCCAACGTTGGCTGATTTAGGTGATTTAGCTCGTCGAACTGCAAATATGAGAGAAGCCCTTGCTCGAGATAAAAAGCTTTCTAAAAAACAAACTTTGCGCTTTATATTTATTAAGCGCCCTGGAAATTGTGTTATCAAGGATGTCAGTATAGATCATATTCTAAAGTTTCACTCATTCCTGCAGAAATACCGTCCGATATGAAATTGATTTTGATTGGTCATCGTGGCGTTGGTAAATCAAAACTTCTATTGCGCATGACAAATTATTTTCAAAATTTAAACCTCGTATTTCTTGATTTGGATCAACAGATTGAGCTTGTGTACAAAAAATCTATATTCGATTTGTTTTCAGACGTTAGCGAGGCAAAATTTCGCGAAATTGAACAGAAGATTTTTAATGAAATAGACCATCATCATCAAAATTACATTTTGTCGGTAGGGGCAGGATTTACTTTTGAGTCTGTGACCTCTGCTCAACGTGTGCTCTGGGTGCGAAGAGAGACCGACTTGTTAGGACGAATCTTCTTTGACAGGCCACGCCTGAATTCCAAAATTTCTCCTCTCGAGGAATTTGCTGAGAGATTGGCCGGCCGGCAAAGTAGCTACTTTGCGATGGCAAACGAAGTTTACTTAATGCCGGAAGGTCTTGAAGAACCGCATCCCACTGAGAAAGATATCTTTATAAAGGATGACCTTTTAGCTGGCGGCATTTTGACTCTCACTTCGTGGCATGTGAAAAATGAAAATCGGCTGTTTTTACGCTACGGTTGTGACTACTTTGAATTTCGAGATGATCTTCTCGATCTTGAAGATCCGTTCATTTTACGGTTATGGCGCCAAATGCAAAACTCGAAACGCTTTTTGAGTTTTCGAAATAAAGATAGTTTTCAGCGCAACCTGAATTTTCTTGATGATGTGGCTGAATCCGACTGGGCCATTGAATTAGGCCCTTGCCCAACTAAAGAAATATCAATAGTTTCAAACCATGAATTTTTGCCGCATGAAAACCTATCTCAGTTTTTATTAAGACTCGAAAGGGCGGGCTCCTCTCAGCAACATCTGAAGGCATCACCAGAGATCACTCACTATTCAGAAATCAGTGAGCTTCTTCAATGGCAAGAAGAGGACCCCTCTCGAAGAAGTATTTTACCTCGCACCAAGGGCAAACAATCAAGACGGTGGCTGTGGACAAGGCTTTATCAAAAGGGTCGGCAGAAGATAAATTTTTGGAGAGACACGGACAGCACGGCTCAAGATCAACCAACCTTATTTGAGTGGCTGAGTACAAAATCCAAGCCTGAATCTTTTGCGGCCCTATTCGGAAATCCCACGGCTTATTCAAAAACCACAATTGAGCAGTCCGAATTTTTTTCGCAAGCAGACTGGCCCGTCTGGCCCATTCCGCTATCAGTCGACGAGTTTAAAGACGCCTTGGATTTTTTAATTGCAAAAGGACTGAAAGCCGCGGCCGTCACCTCGCCTTTAAAAATGGCCGCTTACCAGGCCTGCCAAAGCAAGACGTCGGTGGCCAAAGAGTTTCAAGCTGTCAACACTCTCAAAATCTTAGAACACTCAGGGCAGCAACGTATATTTGGTCACAATACAGATATTGCAGGATTTAAAGTCTTGATTAAAGAAGCAACCTTATTAATTCAGCATCTTGACAGCACTTTACCTCAGGGCAATATTGCGCAGCGAACTGCCATCATCTGGGGAGGAGGCGGAACGTTGCCTGCGCTCCAAAAAGTACTACCCCAAGCAGTTCAGTTATCTGTTCGAAGTTGCCAACCAAGAAACCCTCAAAAAGTGATTCCGAGTCATGTCAATTTCTTGATCTGGGCCGCAGACCCACAAGCTCCCTTACCCCCAGACTTACAATTTGATCTGGTGGTGGATTTAAATTACCGCGAGGACAGCAGGGCTCGCGAGCTGGCCCTGAAGGCAAAAAAGCCATATTTAAGTGGCGAGCCCATGTTCAAAGCCCAAGCTGCCGCGCAAAGAGTGTACTGGAGAAAACTTATCTAGAGGTAGTTCGGAGACGTGCAGCATAATCTCTGTTTAGTTCTTGCAGTTTCCCTGGAGAAAAATGATTCTTGCGCGGTGACTTCACCGCTGACAATCATCATTCGAAGGGACTTTCATTATGGCCAGCCCTGGACAAACGGGTTTTTTCGACTGCCTCCAATCAAAAAACACAGAGATCGCAATCAGCGACCAGCACGAGTTGGTGGTTCTCACGGATTCGACCGATTGGCC
>JAYVXN010000182.1:0-6671 GCA_043785085.1 Bdellovibrionales bacterium
ATGGCTCGTGCTTCGATGTCGAGAACCCGGTGGGCTTCTTGCAGATCCATATTCAATTGAACTGACACTGGTATTTCCCTTTACATCAATTCTGAGCGACGGCGGCCGTTTTTTGAAACCGCACCACTCTTAGTGGTGCGGCTGACTTGCCTGGTTATTTTTTGCGAGCGACTGAGCGCTTTTACTGACCGCTTGTGATTGAGTGAGGCATCCACGAAGCTCGTAAATAGCGGATGTGGCGCGAGCGGTCGCGATTTAAATTCAGGATGAAACTGCACCCCAATAAACCAGGGATGGCTCGCCAATTCGATTATTTCGACCAAGTCACGATCTTCGCAAATTCCAGACAAGGTCATTCCGTGTTTTTCAAAAAGCGGGCGATATTTATTATTGAACTCAAAACGATGACGGTGGCGCTCACTGATTTGGGCGACCCCGTAGGTCGCACGCACACGCGATCCTTCTTTCAGCGAACAGGGATACGTCCCAAGGCGCATTGTACCGCCTTTGTCTTTTACTTTTTTCTGCTCTTCCATGATATCGATCACGAAATTGCGCACGCCCTTATGGTTTTTTTCAAATTCGCGGCTGGTCGCGTCTTTAATTCCGCAAATGGCTCGGGCAAACTCAATGCTCGCCAACTGCATGCCAAAACAAATCCCGAAAAACGGTATTTTATTTTCACGAGCAAAGCGGATCGCGACGATTTTGCCTTCGGCTCCGCGTTCTCCAAATCCGCCAGGAACAAGAATGCCATCGACATCGGCCAGCGCCTGCGCGACATTTTTCTCATCCAAGGTTTCTGAGTCAACGTAAGAAATTTCAACTTTGCAATTATTGGCGATACCGCCGTGAGTGATCGCTTCATTCAATGATTTATAGGATTCTTTCAAATCAACATACTTGCCGACGATGCCAATGGAAACAGTGCGCTCGGGATTTTTCAAAACACGAATCATTTTCTGCCAACCGCTTAAGTCCGGCTCATCGGTCTCTTTTAATTGCAGCCGATCTACCACCCGCTCATCAAAGCGCTCCTCATGTAACATCAAAGGCACTTCATAAATGGTTGCGCAGTCGTGTGCGCCAATGACGTTTTCTGGGCGAACACTGCAAAACAGGCCGATCTTTGATTTGAGCTCAGGACTGATCGGCCGCTCACTTCGACAAATCAGAAAGTCCGGTTGAATCCCGATTTCACGCAATTCCTTTACCGAATGCTGCGTCGGTTTACTTTTCAACTCTCCGGCCGCGGCAATATAGGGCACATAGGTCACATGAACGAACAGGGTGTTTTCTGATCCGCAATCGACACGCATCTGACGAATCGCTTCTAGAAATGGGAGACTCTCGATATCGCCGACCGTACCGCCGATTTCAATGATGGCGATTTCTGATCCTTGAGCCGCATCATACATACGAGTTTTGATTTCATCGGTAATATGGGGAATCACTTGAACCGTGCCACCCAAATAATCTCCACGGCGTTCTTTGCTAATCACGCTCTCGTAAACCTGACCCGTGGTGACGCTATTTGAGCGATGGACAGTGATCGAGGTAAAGCGCTCATAATGGCCCAAATCCAAATCAGTTTCAGCGCCATCATCGGTGACATACACTTCGCCGTGCTGAAGAGGAGACATGGTTCCGGGGTCCACGTTCAAATATGGATCGAATTTAATCAAAGTGACTTTCAATCCGCGTGCCTCGAGCAAGGTACCGAGACTGGCAGCCGTGAGGCCTTTTCCAATTGAAGAGACCACGCCACCCGTGACAAAAATAAATTTTTGCACGAGCGGTTTATGCACCTTCTGCGCGCCTTTTTTTACCGATACTGACGCAGTGGATTTTTTCGCAGAGGCCGGTTTCTTAAGGGTCTTTTTCATACATTGTCCTTTTAGCTTAAATCCGGTTCAATCGCCGAGTCTCAAGCATTTTCTCAATTTTCTGTACATCGCCTGGAGAGTCAACCCCCCAGCTATCATGTTCAACTTTCACCACGCGAATCCGCGCCCCGAGGTAGAGGGCGCGCAATTGTTCAAGACTTTCCGCTTTTTCCAGAAAGGTAGGTTCTTGCGCACAAAATTTCTCTAGAAAGGATTTCTTAAACGCATAAATCCCAATGTGTTTCAACGCACCCGAAAGATCCTCATTCGCAGGAAAACGCGAATAGGGAATTGGCAAACGGCTGAAATAAAGCGCTTCACTTTTGGCATTTAACACGATCTTGGCAGTATTGCTTGAAAGTAGCGCCTCTTCATTCAAGGTGCGGCCTAAGGTTGCCATTTCAAGCGTCGGATCAGATTCAAACGGTTCTATTAGCGAATCCAAAATATGGCCTTCAATTAATGGCTCATCACCTTGAATATTAATCACCACATCGGCCTCGCGATCGCGCACCGCCTGCCAAACTCGATCCGTTCCGGTTGGTAGGTCTGAAGCGGTCATGGCGACATCTAGACCGCGATTGCGAGCTAAGGCCGCAATTCGCTCGTCATCAGTTGCGACAATGAGAGAAGTGAGCTTTCGACTTTGCCTAGCGCCTTCAATCACCCATTCCAAAAGAGCTTTATTTGCGATCAATTCGAGCGGCTTCCCAGGAAAACGCGTTGAGCCAAATCGAGCTGGAATCACGCCAACAAACTTCACTCACTCTCCTCTTCAACTTGCCCGGCCGATCCGAGTGCCGGCTTAATCCACTGGCTGTAGTAAAACTCCTCGAGATCCATAAATCCGGTTTTTTTCGGAGAAGAAACGGCAAAAACGGCACTGAGTCCTGAGTCTTTTTGCAGCTGTTTCACCCGCTTCAGTATTTCAGTTTTACTGAGCTTATCTGCTTTGCTCAAAACAATTGCACAGGGTAATCCCCTCGGAGCAATCCATTTCAGCAACATCTCCTCATCTTCACTCCAGTCACGGCGAATATCCATCAAAACCAAAAGTCCCTGGAGATTGCGGCGGGAGGCCAGAAAATCTTCAACCATGACTTGCCAGCTCGATTGTTCATTTCCAGCCCGAGCCGCGAAACCGTAGCCGGGCATATCGACAAGCCGGTATCGATGAGCGACGAGAAAAAAATTGAGAACCCGAGTCTTACCCGGCATCGAGCTGACTTTGGCAATCTTGCTTGATGCCAAGGCATTGATTAATGAGCTTTTTCCAGAGTTCGAACGGCCCACTAGGGCGACTTCTGGAATTGAGTCGTCGGGACAACCCATAAAATCTACGGCACTTTTGACAAACTGCATTTGTGGCATACTGCTTCAATCGGTTGGTTTTTCAAGATATAGCACGCCAATGGCGAGAGTGCCATTGCTTCGTTTACAGAAATTAAGACGTGGCCTTTCAGAATCCGGACGCCTCGAGCCAATTCCAATCTCTAATCGCATTAAACCGCATCTCAGAAGCCTTTATTGACGGCACAAAACTTGAAACTGCCGGACTTCATCACCGCCTGCAAAGAAGGCAAAAAAGGGAGAGTCATGGAAACACGTCGCATTCAATTGGAAGAATCAGAATCAGTCACAGGAGTCGGTTTCTTGATTCCATTTAATCGTCCCTCGGGCGCTGCCTATGAACTGAAGGAATATTTCACTATCGGGCGCGATGACGGGTGTCACCTGATATTGAATGACTCTTTTGTCTCTGCTCGCCATGCGCGAATCGAAAAAAGAAACCAGGGCTATGTCTTGCGCGATCAAAACAGCCGCAACGGCACCTACCTCAACGGCTCACGCGTCACCGAAGTGATTCTCTCTGCCAATGATAAAGTGCGCTTTGGTGAAAGCATCTTTGTGTTTACTGAAGCGCCGACTGGGCTTCCGCAACTTGCCAGTAAAAATCTCGAGTGGAGTCAACAGCTACAACGACTCCCCGCCTTTGCCGCCACTGACTTTCCGATTCTCATCACCGGCCCCTCTGGAACTGGGAAGGATATTCTTGCCCGCTGGATTCATAAAAACTCAAATCGCGGCCGTGGCCATTTTGTCAGCATCAACTGCAGTGCTCTCAGTGAAAGTTTAATTGAAAGTGAGTTGTTTGGGCACATCAAGGGCAGCTTCACGGGTGCGACCGAAAATCGCAAAGGCGCCTTCGAGACAGCTCGCGGCGGAGTTTTATTCTTAGATGAAATTGGTGATTTGCCTCTCTCTCTACAACCCAAACTCTTGCGCGCTCTGGAAAACAACGAAATTCGCCCTGTCGGAAGCGATAAAATCGTCGAGACCAATGTGCGCATCATTGCGGCCACACATAAAAACATGGTGCAAAACGTGCGCAGTGGCGCTTTCCGAGAAGATCTCTATTACCGCCTCAATGTCTGCCATATTCAACCGCCCTCCTTGGTCGAGCGACTAGAGGATTTTGATGAACTCTTGTACCTATTTGCCAAGGCTCTCAAGGTGCGTTTTTCATTTGCTGCTATACAAAAACTCAAAGAACATAGTTGGCCAGGTAATATCCGGGAGCTACGCAATACGGTTTCGAGAGCCGCCGCTTATTTTCCCGCGAAACATATTCAACCGGAAGATGTGGAGCACATCGTGGATCGCGTTCATTTGAGTCCGGAAGTCCATTATGTCACTTCCCCCGGCGCTTCTGGTGAAGATCCCAACGCCGCCAAAGGCTCACTCATAAGAGAAATCGAAAGGGATTTAATTATCCGCCGTCTTGTTGCCAATCGCGGAAACCAAAGGAGAACCGCGGAGGACCTCGGACTACCCAAGAGCACCTTGCATGACCGTATTAAAGCCTACAGCATCGATCTCGCCAATTTGATGGAGCAAATGGGCTAGCGGTTAGGGTTTTAAAACAATACTTTTGATAAAGATCTTGCGCACACGCCCTTTGGTCAACATTGAATTCAGCTGCTTGCGAATCAAAGTTTTGAGTTTATTCTTACCTGCGGGCGTGACCAATTCATCGTAAGTCATTTCTTCGATCGAACGTTGCACCACATCGGTCGCTTCATGCGACCGATCGTTCATCTCCATCGCTGCTTCTTGGGTAGTTCCCTCGACATAAAATTCAAAAAATCCCATCGGATTGGGATGCTCTTCGCTGCGGCGAAGATTGACGACCACTTTTTCAGTTTCGATCATAAACTCTGGATTTCGCAATGGACTGTTAAACTCTTCAAGCGGCTCATCCGGCGAATATTCAAATGCCTCATCTGCAACTTTCGCAAAACTAGTGAGAAACTCAGTTTCCATAGATGGCAAAAACTGGTCGTGCAAAGTCAGCTTAACGATTTTGACCAGCGCAAATCCCAAAGCAATCACTGCTATCAGGGCAAATTTCGTCAATCGTGGAAAATGCCAAAAATGGACAACGAGGCCACGCAGAAAAAGGAGACTAGCTTTCAGGTACCCAAGTCCTGACTTTAAGGCATTTTTTATGCCTTTTTTCGCCATGTAGCGAAACCAGTCTTTGATCCGGCCCACTCGATCGGAGATCCGCCCCTTTAAAGCACCAATCATTCCGTCGGGAGACAGCACGTATTTGAATGAGCCGGTGAGAGTCGTGGGTCGAGTGGCCGGTGCGCTCCCCATCGCAAGCGCCCCGTCCTCCAGAAGCTCACTGATATCACTGGCTTCAATTTCTTGTGCGGGATCAATGGCAACAGGTTCTTCTTTTATCTTTTCAATCCGCGCAACAAATCCGGGATCTTCCACAGCCAGGACCTCATCGATCTGCTTCATGGCATCGACGGCGTCAATGGGGGGGGTAGTTTCTGAAGGAGTTGCATCAGACATGTGCTTTAGTTTCCTTCTGTCCGGTTCAAATATAACAGTTCCTCCATTATTGCAGAAAAATCTCGCTCACAACATAAAAAGGTATTTATCAAAATGAGAGACTTGACGATAAGGTCATCTGAGGAGGCGTTATGAAATGGAATTCATACACGTGCTTAAAAAATCTGTTTTCATGCACCCTGACCTTTGGGCTGGTATTTCAGCTGTTCGGCTGTGCCGATCTGCTGCATCGCTCGCAAACCAGTGGTTATGCCGGTAACAATTCTTACGATGTTGAAGAACCCAACGTTCGTCGGGATCGCGAAACCGTCAACTACGAAGATACGGTCAGTGAACTCGGCTTTGATGGCTCCCGCGCTCTAACGCCTGAACAGAAAAAAGCTCTCTCGACCCGCCTTGAACTCAAAAACATGGAAAAAGACATCGGCAGCCGTCGCGAACGCGAACAGTATTTCAAGGTCAAACCGATGTTTGCTAACGACCGTGAGCGCATTGAATTCTTAAAAATGAATAGCTTTGAATCTAAGCAGCGTTGGCTCGATGCGCGCGGGCTTTCAACTGCCACTCAGCATTACACAACAGAAATTCAGGATCTGATCGAACAAAATGATATTGCTGTGGGTATGACCAAACAGGCGGTCCATGAAAGCTGGGGTGACCCAGAAGTCGTTGAAGTCGCCGGTAATCCAATGTACGGTAATGAACGCTGGAAATATGTGGAATATGTGTCTTCGGTTGATGGCTATCAGACTGAAACACGGATTGTTTACTTTGAAGCAGGCCGTGTGGCCGGCTGGGAAAAATTCTAAATCTGGCCACCCTAAGCACCCTGTCATAAGTAACTTGACACTTTTTCTTGGTCTTTTGCGACGACTCTTCGTTGGTCGGCCTCTCGTTAGCCGCCTGCTAGCGCTTCGG
>JAYVXN010000183.1:0-6644 GCA_043785085.1 Bdellovibrionales bacterium
TTCTAATAAGGCGTTGGGCAAACACTTTTTGGGCTCACCCCTATCTCGCGCTGGCGGCAACGGCTTAAAAAGAAATGCGATGATCGTTGCCGCCAATCAGCTCCTCAGAGAGTTGCGCGAGGAAATTCAGGTTTACCTAGAGCATGAAAAATTAGGGGAAATCGCGAAATGGGCGATCAAAAAACTAAATTAGGCCAGTGCGGGCATTTGCGGCAAGCAAACGAGAGGCCTCAGCGCAAACCTCAACCTAAAAGCACCCGGCGCTCAAAAAGCTCCGTCAGTGCACTAGCAAACATCTGCCCCTCAATACCTTGAGCAAACTGCGCCAAAAGCTCCTCGCGCAAAATCTCTCCGGCTTCAAGGACTTCATCCAAAATCGCCGCCTGCTGCCAGTTCATTTCAAAATGCGAGCCTTGAATAAAAATTAAAATTCGTGGCCGTTCGCCTGGTCGATCGGCACCCGATTGCAACCAAGCTGGAATATC
The DNA here is from genome assembly GCA_043785085.1 of Bdellovibrionales bacterium. Lineage (GTDB taxonomy): Bacteria > Bdellovibrionota > Bdellovibrionia > Bdellovibrionales > JAMPXM01 > JAYVXN01. Next base: position 486 of record JAYVXN010000183.1, read on the forward strand.
AAAGTGCAGTCGCACCAATTGCGCTTGCGGATTAAAAGAAATACTTTTTTTCAAGCGCGGCGGATTTTCTTGCAGGATATTTTCAGAAGCAAAGCGGGCCCATTCAAAGCTGGCCAAATCAATCCAAACGCCTTCGACACCAAAGGCCGCTTTACTTCTCAAAAACATATTAAAATACTGCCACTCTGATTCACTCTCAGTTTTTGGCTCGATTTCCCGCAAATACTCATGACTCCACTTGAGCCACAACTCAAGCGGACATCGTTTGACGAGTTCCGGATAAATATGCTGAAACCTCTCTAAAAGAGAATTTGATTTTTCGGCCAATAGCGCTGTCATTTAATAGACCCCAAATGAAAACCGCTGAAAGGCAGGATACCATTGGATTCAAGCGGATGGGAGAGTTAGTCAGCTAAATCCAGTAAATCCAGAACTATAATTGACTCATGGTGTCTAATTTGTTGCGGGAAATTAACCAACTTAGGTTTTGACCTGCCACTATTCTCCATCTATAGATTGCGACCTATGACAAAACATTACCTGATTTCTTCGGTTTTTATTGCACTTGCAGGTCTTGCTGCTTCGCCTCAAGTTCATGCGGACGCTATCCGTGCGAAGCTGGAAGTCTTAAATAATCAGCTTTATATCCAAACTGCTAAATGCCCGCAGAAATTGCGCGTCATTTCTGATTCTCGAGCAATCACTGAGGCCCTTACTGAGTTGCAAAACGGTGATTTTCTCGTCGGCACCGGAACCACTCAAGCCGGCTGCACAGCCCTGAAGCTCGAATCAATTGATCTAGTTGGACTCAAAAATCTACTCGGCGCCTGGCGCACCGCGGAGTGGGATGTCTATGATTTTAAAGACTTCAACAACCTCCTCCTCTATAGCCTCGCGCCACCAAATGCGACGATGACAGCGACGATGACAGCGACGATGAGCGCCCCCTTTGGTCCAACACGGTACTTGTCTTACACACTCGCACCTGAGCACGGCAAACGCTGGTCCATTTTCATGGCCGACAAACAAGATGTTCATATCGGCACGATTGAAATGACCGACACAGCTGTGACTTTGACTTTGTTTGACGCAAACACTGGCCTGCCCTCACAAAAACTCTCGCTTTTGCCTATATCCGTAAAGTAAGATCATGGCCTCATGATCTTATTTGAAGCCGCCGATTCACATCTCTTTTTTAAAAAGAACGATCCGCTAGATCTCCGCCTGGGAGATCTGGTGCGCCACTCTTTGTCTTTTGAAAATCTTGCCGCACTTCAAGCTGAGCTCAAACAATCTTCGCCGCAAATCTACGTGGCAGGATATCCCGATGACGAGGGCATCCGCATCAACAATGGCAGACCCGGAGCCGCTCTCGCTCCAGACGCGATTCGTACACCGTTTTATAAAATGACTCCTTCGATTTTAGCCGGTAATGACGTTGCCCTCACGGACTTAGGAAATCTCAGCTTCAAAGGCGCGCCACTACAGGAACGCCATGAATTTGTAGCTGAACAAATAAAAACCGTTTTGCAAGCGGGCAGTAAATGGATCGGCCTTGGCGGCGGCCATGATTATGGCTTTGCTGACGCCTCTGGCTTTATTGAGTCATGTCCTACTGAGCGGCCGCTGATCATCAATTTTGATGCGCATCTCGACGTGCGGCCACCAACCAACGGCTTTTCCAGCGGCACGCCATTTTACCGAATGCTCGATAAATATCCTGACGTTGATTTTGCGGAGATCGGCATTCAAGCACACTGCAATTCAAAAGCGCACCTCACCTGGGCTAAAAATCGAGGCGCAAGAGTTTTGCATTGGGAAGCCCTGCAAAGTGAAAACCTAGATTTCACTAGCAGCGTTTTAAGGCTTTTAGATTCGTGGGCACTTAAAAAACGAAAAACCTTTCTGAGTATCGACATCGATGCCTTTTCTTCGGCAGTGGCCATGGGCGCAAGCCAATCCTGGGCCACGGGCCTCATGCCGGATGAGTTCTTTGCTTGCCTGCAGGTTTTATTAAAACGCCTCGACGTGTGCGTTTTAAGTATTTACGAAGTTTCTCCACCTCTGGATCAAGACAACCGAACGGCAAAATTAGCCGCACAAATTTTACACCGATTTCTCTATCCACTTTAAGGCACAAATATGTCTTCGTTCAAACCTGGCTTCGGCAGTGACAATCATTCGGGCGTGCATCCGGCTGTTTTTCAAGCTATGAGCGAGGTCAATGTCTCGCATGCATCTAGCTACGGATCAGATGAGATCACCGCGCAAGCCGAAAAAATCTTTCGTTCGCACTTCGGCGAAATGACAAAAACATTTTTTGTTTTTAATGGCACGGCTGCCAATGTCTTAGGGCTGCAAACCCTGGTCAAACCCTATCAAGCAATTCTTTGCTCGGATGTGGCACATTTGAATCTTGACGAATGCGGGGCCCCTGAAAAACATCTTGGCTGTAAACTCATACCGGTCCCCACCACAGATGCCAAGCTTACACCTGAGCTTTTGGAGGTCTTGTTGATTCGACGTGGGGATCAGCACGCGGCACAGATCAAAGCGATTTCGATCACGCAGCCAACAGAACTCGGCACTGTTTACTCGGTCAATGAAATAAAAGCACTCAGTGAATTTGCAAAAAAGCAGGGCTTGTTTTTGCACATGGACGGCTCGCGCCTGGTGAATGCCGCCGCCTCGTTAGGGGTGGGTCTCGATGAGATCACCGTCAAAGCAGGCGTGGACGTGGTCTCGTTTGGCGGCACCAAAAACGGCCTGCTCTTTGGTGAAGCCGTTTTGTTTTTCAATGGCAAACATTGCGAGGATTTTAAATACATTCGCAAACAAGGTTTGAATCTTCCCTCAAAAACCCGCTTTTTAGCGGCGCAATTCCTCGCTTTTTTGGGCTCGGGTCTTTGGCGCGAAAATGCCACTCATGCCTTGAAAATGGCCCAGCTGCTCGAACAAGAAATCAAAGAACTAGTCCATATTACGCAAAAAGTGCAAAGCAATGCTGTCTTTGCCCTGATACCGAAAGAGATCGTCTCGCGACTGCGTGAGAAATATTTTTTCTATATTTGGGATGAGCACCGCTTTGAAGCGCGACTGATGATGAGCTTTGATACTCAACGAGAAGATGTGCTCGACTTTGCCCGTGAATTGAAACTTTTGCTCAAGGACGTTGCTGTTGAGAAAAACTGAGAAAAATTTAAAAAACCGCGAGGCACGATGAAAAAATATCCGCCAATCTCTTACTCTGATTACTTGAAGGTTAATGAATTAACCGATTTGCAAAGCCCGCGCAGTCTTGAATACAAACAACCGGCCCATGACGAGATGCTTTTTATCATCGTCCACCAAACTTATGAACTCTGGTTTAAGCAGATTTTGACAGAGCTTGATTCTGTGCGCGAAATTTTCAGTCAGGGACAGATTGATGAAACCGATATGGGCACGGCCGTCGCACGACTTGAAAGAATCACTGAAATTCAAAGAGTGTTGGTTGATCAGGTTTCGATTCTTGAAACTATGACGCCACTTGATTTTCTTGATTTTCGCGACTTTCTTTACCCCGCCAGTGGCTTTCAAAGTGTGCAATTTCGCCTCATTGAAAATCGCCTGGGGCTTTTGCCAGACTCTCGCCTGCCCTTTAACGCACTTCCGTATCATTCTTTCGTTTCAGGCAAAGATAGCGCCACCATGAAAAACTCAGAGCAAGAAGAGTCGATTTTTGAGTTGGTCGACAAGTGGCTTGAGCGCACGCCGTTTCTAGAAACCGAGGGCTTTCAGTTTTGGCAACACTACCAAGCCGCAGTGAGAGACATGTTCAATGGTGAAAAAGAAATTGTTTTGGCAAATAAAATGCTCAAAGACGAAGAACGCGCCCGTGTCTTGCTCGAAATTAAAGGCAGTGAAGATGTGTTCGATGCACTTTTTAATGAAAGCAAGTATGAGGAACTTAGGCGAGATGGCCATTGGCGGCTCTCCTATCGCGCTGTCCATGCGGCGATGTTGATTAATCTCTATCGCAACCAACCGGTTTTGCAACTGCCGTTTCGCCTGATCGTCGCTTTGCAAAATATTGATGAGTTGATGGCCAATTGGCGCTACCGTCACTCCCTCATGGCGCATCGAATGCTCGGCAATAAAATTGGTACCGGCGGCTCGACCGGAGCCAAATATCTCAAAGCAGCGACCGACAAACATCGCATCTTTAGTGATTTCTTTAATCTGGCAACATTTCTGATTCCGAGATCAGTGCTGCCGGAGCTTCCAATTGAAATCAAATTGAAGCTGGGCTTTCACTACTCCGCTCAAACAGCTCAGAATCCGTAAAAAGCAGCGCCCGAACCGGAGAGGCATCGGCCTCTTCAATTTTTAGTGGCAAGGCCATCAGGGTGTAAAGTCCGTCAGCGATATCACCTAAGAGCAGTCCTTCTAAAATCGCCAGATTATGATGAGCCACGCGATGATGCGCTAAAAGATCCTTCGCAGCTTCAGGATCAATTGAAGGCGTGTCTATACCCACCAGTCGTGCGCCCCAACCCGCCAATTGATCAATGAGTTCAGGGCTGAGTGAGGAAAAATCACTATTCCAAACCTCTGGATTTGGAAAACTCAAGGTGCGAAATAAAATACGCGGAGCCTTAAGCTGAAAACCAGCTGGCAAATGACTGAGCAAGACACGCTCACCTGGCGGTGTCGAGGGGCTGACCACCTGACAGCGACCGAAATAGGTCGTCAAATTCCGCTCACTGATACCGACTCCTTGAAAGTCATAATGATTGGGAGCATCGGCATGGGCACCAAGATGAAGAGTCGTCGTGATTGAACTCAAAAGCAGGTGGTGCCCCTGCTTGAAGTCCATGGCGATGTTTCGTGAAAATCCGATATCGCCCGGAAAGACCCCCAGGCGTGGACTGATCACGGGCGAAATATCGTAAAACTGCGGGCAAAGTGCACTCATTTCTTTTTCATACCAATGACCGCCGCTAAGACTATTTCAGCATGGCCATTGACTTTGACCTTTCTCCACTCGTGCTGCAAGCGCCCTTTTTCATCAAGCACAAACGTGCTCCGTTCAATGCCTTCAAATTTTCGCCCGTAAAGTGATTTCATTTGAATGACATCAAACAGTTTGGCTAAACGATCGTCAGGATCAGAGAGCAAGGCAAATGGAAAACCGCATTTATCCGTGAAGCTCTGATGGGCCTTGAGCGAATCCCGAGAAACGCCGAGAATTTCTGCTCCGACTTTTTGAAACTGTTTATAAAGACGCTTAAAGTCCTGACCTTCGAAGGTGCAGCCAGGGGTATTGTCTTTCGGATAAAAATACAAGACGACGATTTTGCCGTTGAAATCACTTAACGACACGGCCTCTCGGTGTGTGCTCGCCAAAGTTACTGCGGCGGGTACGCCACCGACCGGCACTCCCTTATAGGAGGATTTGCTGGGCGCCGATTTCGCTGTCGAACTTTTAGACGATACGGATTTGTCCAGTTTTTTGGGCGTGTTTTTTTTTGCCGTGCTCTTTGCCGCGACGGCTTTAGATGCGGTTTGTGCCATGAAAATCCTCCGAAAAATTGGGTTCCAAGGATATTTATAACCTACGGACTTCGGCTCAAGTAACAAAATTCGTACCCTGTGACGCCGCAATTGGTCTCTTTTTCAAGGTCAATTCTGCCGCTTTCGGTTTTTTATGCTTTTCACCATTGGCCTCGTCTTTGCTCTTATAAAAGTCAACGTTAGCTTCCCCCGGCAATACGTTACCCCCTTCACCTTGGCTGGGCTTACTCGGGCCTCCCCCCCGAGTAAGCCCACTTTTCTTATCTCGCAAACTCTGCTAAGACTAAGTGCATATGAGAAAATTGACCCTGCCCTCGATTTATGAAGCTCGGATTGAAGCCCTTTTAAGTGAACGCGGCTATTCGCTGAAGGATCCGCGTAAACTGACACAAGCCATCTTAAAACTCTCAGATTACTACATCTCATCGCCAGAGAGTATCAGTCCGCTGAAGGAGAACTGGGCTCAAGCGGCCTACTTGGCGTATTACTTTCCGTTGAATTTCGTGCGCAATCTCGCCGTGGTTAACGAAGGGGTGCGCGTTGGCTTCTTCAATGACTTAAACACCCTGATTGATTTCGGCAGCGGTTTAGGCTCGGCGGCGC
>JAYVXN010000184.1:0-1961 GCA_043785085.1 Bdellovibrionales bacterium
CTGATAAACAATTTAAGTGTACTTGACTCAGAAGGAAAAGCAGCTTAATTATAACTCGAGCCTTCGATCAACTCTAACGGTCGCTGGGACAAGTCCAAAGACTCCGATGGTTGAATTCGAAAAGGTCCGGAAAAAGACGACATGATACCGACATCTACAAAGTAATTCGAACCCTCAATTTTTACTCGAAGACTCAGGTGTGAAAGAATTCCATCCTTTCGAATTCCAACAAGTGTTGATTTAAATCCAAGGTAATTTAAAATGTGGTTGAGATAAATATTTTGAGCAAAACAGGTGCCACCATATGTTTTTTCGACTATTCCCCCAACGAATTCTTCAAAGCTTGGAATTGAAGGTCCAACCTGATGAAACCGGACTAGTTTTGATATGTTCTCATAAGGAACCTTAGACAAATGGCATTTAACAGCTGCAGTTAGAAATGAAAAACTCGGGGACCCCTTTTGAACGCCGAGTAGCTTTAAATATTTCTCCTCATCCGACACGATCGCCCTCCGCAGTCAGAATTTACAATTAAGTCAACGCGGACTTTTTGGGTCACCGTCCTGCTTTGAGCCAAAGCATAGCTACCAATTAGCCTGGTCTACGCCGGTTACTCTCCCATCTTCATTGAAATAAAATCCGACCTGGTACTTCTGAATTGCACCTGCGCGGTTTTTCATTCTGAAGTCGCAAAACGTGGCCCACTTGGTCTCATATGGTTGGACGTCTGCGCACTTGATCATATCAAGGCTTGCGGGGTCATCAATTTCATTTTTCAAATAGGTTTCGATTTTGGTGTAGTAAGAACCATAGCCAAACCAACGCTTTTGCGGCTTTGCACAGGCATAACCAACGGTGCCGTTAGCCAATCGAGTAATATGTGCGCCACGAGGACCTAATGAACTGTCGATTCCCAATGCTTGAGCGACAATGATTATGCCCGCGACGGCAAACAGCAACACTGAGATTGCTGCTATACCATTCGATTCTTCCGGATTCTCTGTCATGAAGCCTTCTTTTGTTGGACCCAACGCAAGGTAGTCTTTGTAGGCCTATCGGCCATTAACTACATCGAGTTTAGACCCTGTTTTAGTTGACACGATCTGAAACAAACCACGTTTACGTTTGAGGCATTACAGCACTGCTTTGAATCGTTACCCCGTCCAAGTATTAAAAAACCGTACATATTCAGTAGTTCGTAATTGGTAATTGTACGAACCGCCTTCGGCGGGGATAACGGCGCTCCGGTCTTAATCGATCATTTTTAGTTTATCCTGCGCTTAGTCTAGCTCGGGGCTTTATTCTCTTTCGCAATGTTGCGTGGCCTGGGCCTCGGTCAAGATGTATTGATTCACTTTGAGTCTGTTGAATTGATCTCCGATTTGCATTTTGTTCGATCGCAATGACGCGATTGACGAATGCACGGAGGTTTTCGTGAGTCAGTATGACCAGTATGTTGAACAGTTTTTACTCTCTCTTAAAGAGCGCGGCGCAGCTCCCGCGACACAGAAAAAATATATTGAGGGGCTTGCACGCTTTTTTAAAACGTTGGCAAAGGATCCGCGTGAGGTAGATCAAGACGACATTCGCCGTTATCAAGTCGGGCTCGTAGATGAGAAGTTGGCGCCGAAGACCATCAACCTATACATGGCTTCGGTCCGGAGCTTTTACCTTGAGACTTTGAAAACTGGGTGGCCGGATGATTTTTTGGCCCGTGTGAAAGAGCGTCGCAAATTGCCTGAGCTGCTGAGTCCTGGTGAGGTCGCAGATATTGTAAATGCAACGCAAGACCTAAAGGCACGCACTCTAATTTTGACAATGTACAGTGCTGGTCTTCGCCCTATTGAAGTCGTCAACCTTAAATAGTGACTGGCGCGAAATATTCGCTCAAAAAAGTTTAATTTCAGGCGACGTTATCCACAGAATCGATGTTTCAGTTTTATTTGCCTGTGGATAACTAT
>JAYVXN010000185.1:0-19756 GCA_043785085.1 Bdellovibrionales bacterium
TACAAGGAAAGCATGTCGCCAAAGGTTTGCGCATTGGCGTCGTCACCGCGCGCTTTAATGCCAATGTGACCGAGCGACTTGAGACCGGTGCGCTCGAAATGCTGTATAAACTGGGCTGTGCTGCCGAAGACATTACAGTCGTGCGCGTTCCGGGGGCCTTTGAAATTCCGCTCGCGGCTCAAGGATTGTTTGAGGCTGGCTGCGATGGCGTTGTCGCCTTGGGCGCAGTGATCCGCGGCGAAACTAGCCACTATGATTATGTGTGTAACTCAGTGGAGCGCGGTTGTACCGAATTGCAGTTGCGTATGAAACGGCCGGTCGGCTTCGGCGTTCTCACCACCGAAAACGACGAGCAAGCGCTGGCCCGAGCCGGTGGCAATCATGGCAATAAAGGCGCTGAAGCCGCCGCCGTGACAGTTGAGATGATTCAGCTTTTAAAAACAGTGTCAGGTCGATCTTAAACCCGGACGTCAATGGAGGTCCCATGTCAGCAGTATCTACGAACGATTTCTTAAAAGGTCTCATGGAGCGCGTGACTCGCCAAAATGCGCGAATTCTTTTGGACAGCGCTCTGGTTCAGGCGGGAATCACGTTCGGTTCAGAACTGAACCAAGAACAGGCAAAAAACCTCTGTTTGCAGTTAATCAAGCAAGGTGGACCCGCGTTTCATGTTGGGCAAACGATGTATCGCCGCACTCAGGTGCAGTAAGTAGGGCTTAAGTGAAGAAACCAGCGACATCGGATCCGTTGCTGTCTTCCGAAGAAGCTCCTGGAAGACTGCGCGAGACGAAAAAACGCAAACGCGAAGCGGTTACGGTCATTGGGCTTGCGCTGGTCTTTTTATTTTTGACGTGGTTTGAATTCAAGCTTCTGGCGATTAGCCAGCAGCTGCCGTTCACCTATTCGATCTTTTTTTTCGGATTAGTGAATTTCAATATCATCCTGCTGCTCTTGCTCTTCTTTCTGATTTTTCGCAACTTCGTCAAAGTCTTTGTCGAGCGCAAAGGTAAGATCATTGGCAGCTCGCTTAAATCCAAATTGATTATCGCCTTTACGGCCTTTGCCACTGTGCCGATGGCACTGATGCTGATGGTGGCACTGTTTTACATCAACAATAGTTTTGATAAGTGGTTCAGCGTTAAGATGTCAGGCGTTTTAAAGAACGCTCTCGAAGTGAACCAGGAGTACATTTTCTCAGCGAAGAAAAAAAACTATCATTTTGCTAATATCATCGCCTCAACCCTGGCTAATCAGACGACTCTCATTCCGAGCGCAGTCGAAAAACATCTCGAAGGGCTGCGCGATCGCTATAGTTTGGATGCGGTTGAATACTATCCGAAGCTTTTTGCTAAACGAGTTCTGGTTCTTTCCAAAGATGAGTCAATTCCTGAGCTCCCGAATGTTTCATTAGAGTTTCTCGAAAAAGGCGTTCGGCAGCATTCCGAAACCAGCATCATGCAGCAGTTTGGCCAGGGAAATCTCTTTCGCGTCATTGTGCCAGTGAGTAAGAGCAAGGATCTTGGTGCCGTTGTCGTTTCAAGCTATGTGCCGATTTCTCTGATCTCCAAGGTCAATGATATTTCTGCAACTTATGATGAACTGAAAAATATGGATCCGTTGCAGTATCCTTTGAAATCCATCTACCTAATTATATTGATTTTGATGAGCTTGGTCATCCTTCTTTGTGCGACTTGGTTTGGTATTTATCTGGCGCGCGAGCTCAGTATTCCACTTGAAACCTTGGGCCTGGCGACCCAGCGGGTTTCGCAAGGGGATTATCAGCCGGTTTCACTGGTCTCCGGAAGTGCCGAAGTGAATCAGTTGATTGCCAATTTCAATCAAATGACGGTGAGTCTTGGTCGCTCGAAAAAAGAAGTTCTTCAGGCGAACCTCCATCTCACCGAAACTCTTGACCAGCTTGATGAGCATAGCCGCTACGTTCAGGTGGTTTTGTCAAATGTTACAACCGGGGTGATTTCAGTTGATCAAAGTGGCGTGATCACAACCATCAATCAGCATGCCGGCCAGCTTCTCGGAATTGATCCAGATAAGTATCTTGGCCATTCGGTTCGAGCGGTTTTAAGCGAAGAATATTTTCACCTCTTTGGCGAGCTTTTAAAGACCATGCGCGAGCACCATGCGACGAGCTTACAGAGAGAGATTCGCATTGATGTTCAAGGGCGCGCGATTCCACTGCAAATGAATCTCTCGCTCTTAGAGGATGAAAAAGGCAATGATCTTGGAAAAGTCCTAGTCTTCGATGACCTGACCATGCTCCTCAATGCGCAAAGAGCGGCGGCCTGGACCGAAGTGGCACGCCGAATTGCCCATGAGATTAAAAATCCGCTCACGCCAATCAAGCTCTCAGCGCAGCGTCTGGAGAAAAAATTCGGGGCACAGATCAAAGATCCGGCCTTTCGCTCGTGCATCAATATGATCATTCAGCAAACGGATGATCTCAAAAACCTGGTCAATGAATTCAGTAACTTCGCCCGACTACCACAAACTCGGCCGACCGTCGCGGATCTGAACCTCGTGATTGAAAATGCCATGCTCCTGTATCGGACCGGACACCCGCGCTTGCAGTTTGCCTTTGATCAGGATGGCCAATTACCGAGTTTTCTCTTTGACCCCGATCAGATTCGTCGCGTCTTAATTAATCTCCTGGATAATGCCGTTGCTGCTGTGCAAGAAGCTAAGATTGGCCGTATCTCGGTTCGCACCCAATATGATAATCTTCTAAGACTTGTGCGGATCTCAGTGCTCGATAACGGGGCCGGAATTTCCGATGAAAATCGGGCCCGGGTTTTTGAGCCTTATTTTAGTACGAAAGAAAATGGAACCGGCTTGGGTCTCGCCATTGTGAAACGAATTGTTGAAGATCATAATGGCTTTATTCGAGCATTTCCGAACGAACCTCATGGCACTAAAATCATCATTGAGTTGCCGGTTCTCGAAACCGGCGCCTCACAACCGCTCGTGCGCAATCTTGAGGATCAAACGGAAGAAAACGATTCCCTTCAACAGGAGCTCCTGAAATGGACAAACCAGAATCAAGTGTGAATCGCAAGGGTTTAAAAATTCTCGTCGTCGACGATGAGGCGCCGATTCGTGAGATTCTCAAAGCGTCTCTGGCCGACGAGGGCTATGAAGTGCGCGTCGCCAAAAGCGGCGATGAGGCCATGGTCGTGCTTGAAGACTACCGCCCCAACATCGTGCTTCTTGATATTTGGATGCCCGGACAAATGGACGGCATCGAAGTCTTACGTGCGACTCGAGCGAAATATCCGGCGTCAGAATTCATTATTATGTCAGGCCACGGCACTATTGAGACTGCTGTGAAAGCAACAAAGCTGGGCGCCTGGGATTTCGTCGAAAAGCCCCTCTCCATCGATAAAATCTTGATTCTGATCAACAATATTCAGTTTTTCCAAAACGAACGCGGTGAAAAAAATGCGCTCCTCAATAAGCTCCGCAAAAACATCGCCATCGTCGGCGAGAGCCCGAATATTGTGGCTTTCAAGCAAATGATTGCCCGCGTAGCCCCCAGTGCATCTTGGGTGCTTATCACCGGAGAAAATGGCACCGGTAAAGAGCTGGTTGCGCAAAACATCCACTACCTCAGCCCGCGCGCCTCACGGCCGTTTGTTGAAGTGAATTGCGCTGCAATACCGGAAGATCTCATCGAGAGTGAGCTCTTTGGTTACGAAAAAGGGGCTTTCACCGGAGCTGAGAAAACCAAAAAAGGCAAATTCGACCACGCCCACGGCGGCACCCTCTTTTTAGATGAAATCGCCGATATGAGTTTGAAGACCCAAGCAAAAATCCTGCGTATTTTGCAAGAACGCCGCTTTACCCGTGTCGGAGGCGAGGACAGCATCGAAGTTGATGTGCGGGTCATTGCCGCCACCAATAAAAATCTTGAACTTGAAATTAAAGAAGGCCGCTTTCGCGAAGATCTCTATTACCGTCTAAATGTGATTCCGTTTTATGTCCCAGCCTTGCGCGAGCGCGCCGAAGACACGCCCTCACTGATCTTGCATTTTAGCGAACAGTTTGCTCGTGAGGGTGGTTATCGCCGCAAAATTTTCTCAGAGCGAGCGATTGAACGTCTGCAGGCCCACAATTGGCCCGGTAACGTGCGCGAACTGCGCAATTTCGTTGAACGTATATACATTCTGACTCCGGGCGACTTTGTCGACGTGCACGACTTGAAATTCGCGGGCCTCCCCAGTTTGGATAAATCCGATCCATCCGAAGAGCTCTCCAACTTCCGCGAAGCTCGAGCACGCTTTGAAAAAGAGTACCTCCTAAAGAAAATTTCTGAAAACAAGGGCAACATCAGTAAAACTGCCGAAGTCATTGGTCTTGAGCGCAGTTACCTGCACCGTAAGATCAAGGGTTATGGCATCGACGTCGAAGATATTCTCTAGCGATTACTTAAGCGAAAAGGGGCGGCATCATGAAATGGTCAAAATCTTTTTTATACACTCTGAAGGACGCACCAACCGACGCCGAAATTCCCAGTCACAAGCTCATGGTTCGCGCGGGCCTGATCCGCAAAGTCGCACCTGGAATTTATACCTACGGTAATCTCGGCCTGCGCGCCATTCGTAAATTTGAAGGCCTTATTCGTCAGGAACTGGACAAGCGCGGTTGTCAGGAAGTTCTCATGCCGATGGTTCAGCCCGCCTCCCTTTGGCAAGAGACTGGCCGCTGGAAAGAAATGGGCGATGGCCTTCTCAAATTTAAAAACCGCAACGGCCACGAATTTTGCTTGGGCGCCACGCATGAAGAAGTAATCACCGATTACGTGCGCAAAGACGTGAAAAGTTACCGCGATCTACCAGTTACGATTTACCAGATTCAAACCAAGTACCGCGATGAAATCCGTCCACGCTTTGGCTTGATGCGCGGGCGCGAATTCATCATGAAAGACGCCTATAGTTTCGATACGGATTCAGCCGCAGCTTTGAAAAACTACGAAGTGATGTACGATGCGTACAAAGCGATTTTTGACCGCCTAAATCTGGCGTATCGAATCGTTGAAGCCGATGCCGGCAATATCGGCGGCAGCCAAACGCATGAGTTTCAGGTTTTAGCTGAATCCGGTGAAGATCACTTGATGGTCTGCGATTCTTGCAGTTTCGCCGCGAACATTGAAGTGGCCCCAGCTCTTAATCGTGAGGCAAAATCAGCGCCAGCGACTTCTGAACAAACGCTCGAGCCTTTTGCGACTCCCGGACTAAAATCAATTGCCGATTTAGCAAAGTCTCTCAAGGTTGCGGAACATGAACTCGTCAAAACAATGTTTTTTTCACTGAACGACGGTCTAGATCCAAAAAACAAAGAATTGAAACCCATCGCGGTCTTGTTGCGCGGCTCAGATGAGGTCAATCCGGTTAAATTAAAAAATGTCTTGGGACTTGCTAACCCACCGCTACTCCTGAGCGACGAAGAAGTTCGTCAAGTCACTGGTGCCGCTCCGGGAAGCTGCGGACCTGTCGGCCTTAAAATTCCCATCTATCTCGACACAGGCGTTTCCGGAATGACGAATTTCACCGTCGGTGCCAACAAAGACGATGAACACTTAAAAAACGTCAATATCGGCCGCGACTTCAAGGCCTCCAAGGTCGCAGATGTGCGCATGGCTCAGCCGGGTGATTTGTGCCCGAAATGTCAAAAAGGCAGCTATCAATCGTTTCGCGGTATCGAAGTCGGCCATGTCTTTTATCTCGGCACAAAATATTCCAAGGCCATGAGTGCCACTTATCTAAATGCGGCGGGTGCAAGTCTGCCCATTGAAATGGGTTGCTACGGAATCGGTGTCACGCGCACCGTACAAAGCGCCATTGAACAGAGCCACGACAAAGACGGCATCATATGGCCACTCGCTTTGGCGCCGTTTCAGGTGCACATTTGCGTTCTTGATCCAGAAAACGTCGAAGTCGCTCAAGCCGCCGAAATTATTTACGGCGAATTGCGCTCGCGCGGCCTTGAGACTTTAATGGATGATCGCAATGAGCGACCTGGAGTGAAGTTCAAAGACGCGGATCTTCTGGGCATGCCTGTGCGCCTAAATATCGGCAGTCGTGGTTTGCAATCTGGCGAAGTTGAAATGGTGATTCGAAAAACCCGTGAGATGCAAAAGATCGCGGCCGAAAACGTCGCAGAAAAAGTTGCCGAATGGGTTAAAACTCAAGGACGCTAAGAGATGTTTCAACTGGATAATCCCCTTATTCTTTCCTTGGATGTCGACTCAGCTGAGCACTGCCTGAACCTTGCCGAACAACTCCAAGGAAAGGTCGGAGCCTTTAAAATCGGGCCACGTCTGATCGTGCGCTTTGGCGGGGCTTTGATTCAGCAACTTGCAAAATACGGCGCCGTTTTTGTCGATAATAAATATCTCGATATTCCGAGTACGATGGACGCCGCTATTCGCGCCTCGTTCGACGCTGGCGCAACCTTGGCAACGGTCCACGCCTGGGCCGGCCCTGAGGCGCTGCAATTGCTGGCTCAGACAGAGGCTGAACTCAATCGTCAAAGGCCATTTAAGATTTTAGCGGTGACTGTCTTAACCAGTTTCTCCCCGCAAACTCTGCCGCCACCCCTCACCGGTGGTTCAATTGATAAATTGGTGACTGATCTGGCGACGTCAGCCTTGCAATCAGGAATCAGCGGGCTCGTCTGCTCGCCCCATGAAGTTCAAGCCCTGCGTTCGCTCGATGCAGGAGCATTTTTAGTGACTCCAGGTGTGCGCCTTCCTGAGAACGCGAATGACGATCAAGTACGGGTCATGACGCCAAACGATGCGATTCGCTTAGGTTCGTCAGCTTTGGTGGTGGGGCGGCCGATCTATGCTGCATTCGATCCAGTCGCCGCGGCTGAGAAGTTTTTTGTGGCTATAAAGGAAAAATCTTCATGAGACCACCTCGTCGCGGTACCCGTCCCCCCATCAGCCGAGCCCAACGTGGCCGAGAAGAAAAAGCCCGTTTGGAAAAAACCATTGGCGTAGACAGTCGATGGGTTGTCGGGATTCATTCTTGTGAAGAAGTTTTGCGCGTCCGACCTGCGCGTGTTCGGCAAATTCAAGTCAAAGCAGATTATGAAGAGTCTAAAAATTTCAATAAGATAGTCGAAATGGCCAAACTTGCTGGTTTGACGCCTTTGCTTCGGACGCCGCAGCAATTAGAAACCATCGGCCATGGCCATCAAGGGGTTGCTGTCCTTGTACAGGAGACTCCCGAGCTTGATTGGGAATCACTCAAAGAAGAGTCTAGAAAATTAGTGATTATTTTAGATGGGATTGAAGACCCGCAAAATCTGGGCGCGATTCTCCGCACTGGCTGGCTGGTGGACTGTGCTGCGATTCTGATTCCAAAAGACCGTGCAGTCGGGCTTACGCCGGCAGTCTGCAAAATTGCAAGCGGTGGCGCCGAACATGTGCCAGTTGCGCGTTTTGCAAATTTACCGGCCGCCATAAAACAGTTAAAAGATTCTGGATTTTGGATTTATGGCCTCTCCGAAAAAGGCCAAAAGCGGGCCTGGGATTTCCAGCTTCCACAAAAAATCGCCTGGGTCGTCGGCGCTGAGGGCGAGGGCCTACGCATCACGACCGAACGAGTTTGTGATGAATTAGTACGCATTCCGCAGGTCGAATCGGGTTCCAGTTACAATGCATCGATCGCATTAGCTATGGCGTTGGCCGAAACATGTAGGCAGCAGGGAATTCCTCAGTGATTCTTGGAAATACTCTTTGACTCTATCGTTTTGAATCAAGTAGTAATGGCGGTTACGGTTATACGGGAGACCTTTTTTTTCGTGGCTCTTCATCTAGGGTTCAACTTTCTTGGTTGTAATTCAAGGCAAAGTACGCGATTAGGTTGGGTTTTCGTTGTGCTGGCATAGCTCAATTGGTAGAGCAGCTGATTTGTAATCAGCAGGTTGCGGGTTCGAGTCCCATTGCCAGCTTTCTCTTGGAGAGATACCCAAGTGGCCAACGGGGGCAGACTGTAAATCTGCTGGCTATGCCTTCGCAGGTTCGAATCCTGCTCTCTCCACCATTCTTCTTCAAGGCTACGATTGGCCTAGCCACTCCTAGATTTTAGGAAGATTTTAGGAAGATTTGAAGAAGATTTGAAGAAGATTGTTTTAGTAAATCGGAAAGTGTTGTATGCCCTCGCTATTCGGGATAAATGCAGCGCTTTACGGACGTGGGCGGGAGTAGCTCAATTGGCTAGAGTATCAGCCTTCCAAGCTGAGGGTTGCGGGTTCGAGACCCGTCTCCCGCTCCAAATTTTCGCTTCTGCCCATGTGGCTCAGTGGTAGAGCACACCCTTGGTAAGGGTGAGATCGTGGGTTCGATTCTCACCATGGGCTCCATCTCACAAGTTCGCCTGTGGGATGGGTGGCGAGAGGCAGATAAAAGTTTTTGGCGATTTTGTGACAGTTTTTTTAGATAGTTTTTGATTTTGAATATTAACGATTTAAAAAAAGTTTTAAATCACTCAGGAGGATATCAGTAATGGCAAAAGAGAAATTTGACCGGAGTAAACCGCACGTCAACATCGGCACCATCGGTCACGTTGACCACGGTAAAACATCACTGACAGCAGCGATCACGAAAGTGTTGGCTGAAACAGGTGGCGCTACGGCCATGGCGTATGACCAGATTGATAAAGCTCCTGAAGAAAAAGAGCGTGGTATTACGATTTCTACTTCTCACGTGGAGTACTCAACTCCGAATCGCCACTACGCACACGTTGATTGCCCTGGCCACGCTGACTACGTAAAAAACATGATCACTGGCGCAGCCCAAATGGACGGCGCAATTCTCGTGGTTTCAGCTGCAGATGGTCCGATGCCACAAACTCGTGAGCATATTCTGTTGGCACGTCAGGTTGGCGTTCCTTCTATCGTTGTGTTCATGAACAAGGTCGACATGGTTGATGACCATGAACTTCTTGACCTCGTTGAGCTTGAAATTCGCGAACTCCTCTCTAAGTATGAGTTCCCTGGCGACGAAATCCCAATCGTAAAAGGTTCGGCTCTGTGCGCTTTAGAGGACAAAAATCCAGCTCTTGGTAAAGAAGCAATTCTGAAACTGATGGCTGAAGTTGACCGTTATATCCCGACCCCTGAGCGTGCGATTGATAAGCCGTTCTTGATGCCGGTTGAGGACGTGTTCTCAATCTCTGGTCGTGGTACTGTTGTAACTGGCCGGGTTGAGCGTGGTATTATTAAAGTTGGTCAGGATGTTGAGATCGTCGGTTTGACTGCGACTCAAAAGACGACCATCACTGGTATCGAAATGTTCCGTAAGCTTCTTGATGAAGGTCGCGCTGGTGACAACTGTGGTTGCCTCCTCCGTGGAACGAAGAAAGAAGAAGTTGAGCGCGGCCAAGTTCTGGCTGCTCCTGGAACAATCAAGCCGCACAAGAAATTCAAGGCGGAGACATACATCCTCACTAAAGAAGAGGGCGGACGTCACACTCCGTTCTTCAATGGCTATCGTCCTCAGTTCTACTTCCGTACAACTGACGTAACTGGTGTTGTGACCTTAAAAGAAGGCACGGACATGGTTATGCCAGGTGACCGCGTTGAGATGATTGTTGAGTTGATTGCACCGATCGCTATGGAAAAAGAACTGCGCTTCGCGATTCGCGAAGGCGGTCGTACCGTTGGTGCTGGTGTCGTTGTGGACATCATTTTAGATTAAGATTTTAAAGCGTTTATACGCAAGGGGAGCACCTGAAAAGGGTGTTCCCCATTGTTATTTTTGGAACGTTATTTTTGGAACGTTATTTAGTTTTTAGGATAGGGCAGTGGCACAGTTGGTAGCGCAACGGTCTCCAAAACCGTAGGTCGTGGGTTCGAGTCCCTCCTGCCCTGCCAATTTTTTGGCAGCTTGAGATAAATGTTTGGCTGATGAGTTTTTTGGGTTGAGGTAAAGATGGAAAATACGAACAGCAAAATCATCACGTTTAGCTTCATGACAACGGCCGTATTGGCCGGAATTGTTGTTGGCGTACTTTTGGATACCGTTGCTGCCGTTGCAACTGGCGGTTTGGCTCGGGCCCTTTCTTCAGATCTCGTGCGTCAGGGTGTGCCGGTCGTTCTCGGTTTTGCGCTTTATTTGGCTTTGCAATTCAACGCAAAAGTGGGCGTTTGGGCTGATGAAGTCACTTCAGAGATCCGTCGTGTTGTATGGCCATCACGCAAAGACACGACGGCTATGACGATCATGGTTTGTATTATGTTGATTATTTCGGGCATCGTCATTGGATTGATGGATGTGTTTTCAGGTACGGTTGTCGACTGGCTTCTGCATCTGAATTTTCGAGGCATCTTCTAACAAGGGAAAAGGAAGAGCACTGTGGAAAAAAAGTGGTATATCGCAAATACGCAAACGGGCTGTGAAGCGACGGCAAAGGCCGCCATTGAAGAGCGTATTAAGTCTCTGAAGAAAGAAGAGTTCTTCGGAGAAATTTTGATTCCTGCTGAAAACGTGGTTGAGCTCGTCAAGGGTCAAAAACAGACAAAATCGCGTAAGTTCTTCCCGGGATATCTTTTCATTCAAATGGCTATGAACGAACATTCTTGGCATTTGGTGACAGGTGCGGCAAAAGTCAGTGGCTTCATCGGTGGACAGCATCCGAAGCCGGTGCCGGTCGAAGAAGTTGCGCGAGTGACTCAGCAAATGGCAACAGGCGCTGAGAAGCCAAAACAAAAAGTGAAGTTTTCTCTAGGTGAGAACGTCACTGTGATCGATGGTCCGTTTAGTAATTTCAACGGCACTGTTGAAGAGATCAATGAAGACAAAGGCAAAGTGAAAGTGCTGGTCAGCATTTTCGGTCGCCCGACTCCCGTTGAGCTCGATTTTATTCAGGTTGAAAAACAATAACACGTGAGGCGTAAGCCTGACACAAACCGCTGAGGTCAAACTCAGCTCAGACCCTAAGTGCTAGGAGTGGGAAAATGGCAAAAAAAGTAACTGCGATGATTAAATTGCAGATTCCGGCAGGGAAGGCTAATCCAGCGCCTCCCGTGGGACCGGCGCTCGGCCAGCATGGGGTAAACATCATGGAATTCTGTAAACAGTTCAATGCCCGTACGCAGGGCAAGGGTGATACCGTTATTCCGGTTATCATCACTGTTTATCAGGATCGATCGTTTACTTTCATCACCAAGACGCCGCCCGTGTCGATTCTGCTCAAGCAGGCGACGAAACTTCAAAGTGGCTCGAAAATGCCACAGAAGGATAAGGTCGGTAAAGTTAACCAGAAACAGATTCGCGAGATCGCGACACTCAAAATGCCTGATTTGAATTGCATGAGTGTTGAGGCAGCGATGCGACAAGTTGCGGGCACTGCGAAGAGCATGGGCCTCGACATCGTCGAATAAGGCGGGGTGATATGAGTACTGGAAAACGATTTAAAAAATCACAAGAAAAAGTTGATGCGGCTACTCGTTACCCTCTTGCGGATGCGATTAAGCTTGCGGTGGAAACTGCGACTGCAAAATTTGATGAATCAATCGATGTATCGGTGAATCTTGGCATTGATCCCAAGCAATCTGATCAGCAAGTGCGTGGCGCGATTGCTTTGCCACACGGCTTAGGTAAGAGCGTTCGCGTTCTCGTCTTCGCTAAAGGACCGAAAGAAGTTGAAGCGAAAAACGCTGGCGCTGATTTCGTCGGTGCTGACGACCTAGTTGCCAAAATCAATGAAGGCTGGCTCGAATTCGATAAAGCCATTGCCACTCCCGATATGATGGCCACCGTTTCAAAAGTTGCGAAAATTCTCGGGCCTCGTGGTTTGATGCCGAACCCAAAAGTGGGTACGGTCACCATGAACGTTGGTGAGACAGTTGCAGCTGAAAAACGCGGTAAGCTTGATTTCCGTGTCGATAAAGCGGGTATTATTCACGCTGGAATCGGACGTAAATCAATGGGTGCGGATAAGCTTCGTGAAAACTTTCAGGCATTCCTGGGTGCGGTCATTAAAGCAAAACCGGCAACTAGTAAGGGCATTTACTTGCAGAAAATCACTGTCGCTTCGACCATGGGTCCTGGCGTTAAAGTTGATATTTCTCAGGCGACTGAGTCTTTGACTTAATTGTCTGGCGTGAATTTCTGGCCTAATTAGGGTCAGACTAAAATTTGAATTTGATTTAAACAATAAACCGAGGCGCTGCTAGTTGGCGCCTCAATTAACTCGCGGTCAGAGACAGTAGGCGCTGTAACTCATCGAGAATGCCCAATAGTTTTTTATGTGGAATGGGCAAACTTGAAAATTATGGCTTAATTGATGATAACGCGGCAAGGCTTAGGAGCTATTTGCTGCTGCATCATAGCCCACTTAGATTCGGCGGTTTTGGCTTACGGATAAGCATTTCCTCCTTCCCTCTCCATCGCGAAGTCTTAAGAAAGGAGGTCGTATGCCAATGAACACTCGTGCTGAGAAAGCGCAAGAAATCGCTACTCTCTCTGAGAAGTTCGGACGTGCAAAGGCGGCTTTCCTCGTAGATTTCAAGGGGATGTCAGTTGAGCAGGTCACAGACTTGCGTAAAAAGCTGCATCCGTCTGAGTCCGAGATGAAAGTTGTCCGCAACACTCTGGCGGTCCGTGCTTTATCGGATCATCCAAAGTCTGAGCCTGTGCTCAAAGACGCTTTGGTTGGAACGAACGCAATCGTGTTTGCTTATGGTGATGCCAGTGCATCAGCAAAAGCACTCAGTGAATTTGCAAAAACCGTTGAACAGCTTCAATTGAAAATTGGAGTGATGGATGGTTCCAAGCTTGATGCTAACGGAATCAAAGCTCTCGCAAGCTTGCCATCAAAAGATGTTCTGCGTGGAATGCTCTTGGGAACACTCGCTGCGCCAATGTCGAAGTTCGTCAGAACTCTCAATGCGGTACCAAGTGGATTCGTTCGCGTTTTGGCGGCTCACAACGAAAAGCAGCCGTTTGCTTCTGCTGAGTAAATCAGCAGATTAGTATAGGTTTTTTAAATTTTTGAATTAATAAGATTTTTTTGGAGGAATTGAAAATGGCACTCAATAAAGAAGAAGTAGTAAATTTTTTGTCAAACATGCCTGTTATCGAATTGGCTGAAATGATTAAGACACTGGAAGAGAAGTGGGGCGTTAGCGCCGCTGCTCCGGCAATGGCTATGGCTATGCCTGCTGGTGCGGGTGCAGCTCCGGTTGAAGTACAAACTCAGTTCGACGTCATTCTCGCTGACGCAGGCGCGAAGAAAATCGAAGTGATTAAAGAAGTTCGTGCTGTAACAGGCCTTGGTTTGAAAGAAGCTAAGGATCTCGTTGAAGGTGCTCCGAAGCCGATCAAAGAAGGTGTCAGCAAGGAAGAAGCAGAAAAAGTCAAAGCTGCTGTCGAAAAGGCTGGCGCTAAAGTTACTATTAAGTAATAGTAGAGTATTTCCAAATATTTCGGCGGGAAGTTATGCTTCCCGCGCTTTTTGCTATTTTGGACGCCTGATTGCGGACGCGCGATTAGGATTTTCTAGGAACCTGGGAACCTTTTTGTAAGGAGAGGGAATGGGAACTATTCCAGTTACGGCCTCCAACCTCCGTATTCGTAAGACTTTCGCGAAAAACAAACAAGTCATCGATATTCCAAATTTGATTGAACTTCAAAAAAGCTCGTATGAAAGCTTTCTGCAAAAGGACATGGATCCTGACCGCAGAGGCGATGCCGGCTTAAATGGCGTTTTCAAATCGGTATTTCCGATTAATGACTTCAACAACACAGCCAGCTTAGAGTTCGTCAGCTATACGCTCGAACCTCCTAAGTATGATGTGGACGAGTGTCGTCAGCGAGGTATGACCTACGCTGCTCCGATCAAAGTCACATTGCGGTTGATCGTATTTGATGTCGATGAACAAACCGAAGCACGCAGTATCCGTGATGTGAAGGAGCAAGAGGTTTACCTCGGCGAAATTCCTCTCATGACGGCCAACGGCTCATTTATCATCAACGGCACTGAGCGCGTTGTGGTGAGTCAGCTGCATCGTTCGCCGGGTGTGTTCTTTGACCACGATGGTGGCAAAAACAACGCCAGCGGAAAGCTCATCTACTCAGCACGGGTCATTCCTTATCGCGGCTCATGGCTCGATTTCGAATTCGACCAAAAAGATCTCATTTACGTGCGCATTGATCGACGTCGTAAATTTCCAGTGACCATTCTCTTAAAGGCTCTCGGCTACGGAGTTGAGCAGCTTCTGGAATATTTCTACGATCTCGATAAAGTGATCGTTCGCAAAGGTAAACTCTACCGTAATATCGACATCGACCGCATGGCCGGTCAGCGAGCCCTTGTGGATATCGTTGATCCGAAATCTGGCGAAGTTCTTGTTAAACAAGGGCGCCGGATCACTCGTGCCGTCGTTAAGCGTGTGAAGCAAATTGATTTACGTGAAGTGGAAGTCACTCCTGACGACCTCGAAGGTAAAATTATTGCTAAGCCGTTGATCGATGAGAGCACCGGTGAAATCATGGCCGATGCGAACAATGAAATGTCGAAAGACATTCTTGAAAAGGCATTGGCTGTCGGTATCGAAGAATTCATGCTGATTTTCTTTGACGGCCTTTCAGTTGGTCCGTTTCTGCGCAACACTCTTCTGGTTGACAAGGTCAACACCATAGAAGAGTCATTGCTGGAAATTTATAAGCGACTTCGCCCTGGTGAGCCGCCAACTCCCGAAGCTTCAGATGCCTTTTTTAAGCGTCTGTTCTTCGACCCAGAGACTTATGATCTCTCTGAAGTCGGCCGCTTAAAAATCAACCATCGCTTCAGCATTCCGTTTGAAGAAACGCCGGTTGATCACCGTACATTAACAAACAAAGATATTCTCTCAGTCGTCAAAACCCTGATTGATTTGAAAAACGGTCGTGGCCAGATCGATGATATCGATCACCTCGGTAACCGTCGTGTTCGTTCAGTCGGTGAATTGCTTGAAAACCAGTACCGCATCGGTTTGGTGCGTATGGAGCGAGCGATCCGCGAGCGAATGAGTTTGCAAGATGTTGAAACAATGATGCCGCATGATTTGGTGAATGCAAAACCAGTCAATGCCGTCGTTAAAGAATTTTTCGGCTCAAGTCAGCTCTCTCAGTTTATGGATCAAACGAATCCGCTCTCTGAGATCACGCACAAACGTCGTCTGTCGGCACTTGGACCTGGCGGTTTGACTCGTGATCGCGCTGGTTTCGAAGTACGTGACGTGCATCCGACCCACTACGGTCGTATTTGCCCGATTGAAACTCCAGAAGGTCCGAACATCGGTTTGATTGCTTCTTTGGCGACCTACGCGCGCATTAATAACTACGGATTTATTGAGACTCCGTATCGCCCGGTTTCCGAAGGCAGGGTTTCAGCACAGATTCAATATATGTCTGCTCTTGAAGAGTCCGGCCACTATATTGCTCAGGCGTCGCGCGATGCTGCTGAGAAAATCAATCAAGACAATCTCACTTGCCGGATCAATGGTGACTACGAGGTTATCGACAAAGAAAAAGTCACTTTGATGGACGTTTCACCGTCGCAGTTGGTGTCAATTGCGGCAAGTTTGATTCCGTTCCTTGAGCATGACGATGCGAACCGCGCTTTGATGGGTTCAAACATGCAACGTCAGGCTGTGCCGCTCTTGCGCTCGCGCTCACCATTGGTGGGCACTGGTGTTGAGCGCTTGGTGGCGCGTGATTCTGGTACCAGTGTCGTCGCTCAAAATGACGGTATTGTTGAAGAAGTCGACGCTGCCCGAATTGTGGTTCGGCGCTTTGCTAAAGGCGGAGAACTCGGCGCGAACGTCGATATTTACAACCTCACGAAGTATCAGCGCACGAACCAGAATACTTGCTTTAACCAGAAGCCAATCGTCTATCGTGGCGATGCGGTAAAAAAAGGTGACATCATTGCGGATGGTCCGTCGACTGAGTTAGGTGAATTGGCTTTAGGTCAAAACATCCTGGTCGCGTTCACTCCGTGGATGGGTTACAACTTTGAGGATTCTATCTTGATCAGCGAACGTCTGATTAAAGATGATACCTACACGTCTATTCACATCGAAGAATTCGAGTGCGTTGCTCGTGATACAAAGCTCGGTAAAGAAGAAATTTCGCGTGATATCGCCAACGTCGGTGAAGAGGCTCTAAAAGACCTCGATACCAGCGGTATTATTCGCATCGGTGCAGAAGTAAAACCTGGCGACATTCTCGTCGGTAAAGTGACTCCTAAAGGTGAGACTCAGTTGTCACCAGAGGAGAAGCTCTTGCGCGCGATCTTCGGTGAAAAGGCCGGCGATGTTCGGGATACCAGCTTACGTGTTCCCTCAGGTGTCACCGGTACCGTCATTGACGCTCAGGTTTACAGCCGCGAAAATTCAGATCGCGATGAGCGCTTAACTGCGATCATCGAAGAAAAACGCCGCAAACTTGAAAAAGACTTATCTGTTGAGCAAAACGTAATTCGAAACAATGCTCTGTCTAAATTGAAGACTCTCTTGGTTAGTAAAATCACCACCGGCGTTCTCCTCAATGAAGATGGAACACAAAAACTTCTCTCCAAAGGTCAGAACATCACGGATGCTGATCTTGAGACGATTCCGTTTGAACTCTTGAACTATATTCCTCTGGAAAGCGATCTGGAGTACCAGGTCAGCCGTATCATCGATGGCGCACGTAACCAGTTGGATGCTGTGAAAATGGTTTTCAACGAGAAATTTGATCGCCTGAAAAAAGGTGACGAGCTTCCTCCTGGCGTTATCAAAATGGTTAAAGTTTACGTGGCCATTAAGCGTAAACTGCAGGTCGGTGATAAGTTCGCCGGTCGCCATGGTAACAAGGGTGTGGTTTCAAAAATTCTGCCGGCTGAAGACATGCCGTTCCTAGCGGATGGTCGTCCAGTTGACATGGTTTTGAACCCACTCGGCGTTCCGTCGCGGATGAATATCGGTCAGATTCTCGAGGTTCACTTAGGTTGGGCTGCGAAAAATCTGGGCGAGCAGTTGCAAGTGCAGCTTGAAAAATTCCAGAGTGAAACCGCTCGTAATGCGGTTAAAGCGACTTTCCAAGATGAAGATATCAATAAAGTCATCGATAACGCTGACGATGAGTCAGTGAAAAAGATGATCACGCGAATGACCAACGGTGTTCACTTGGGCACCCCGGTATTCGACGGAGCTCGTGAAGCAGATGTGAAAGAACTTCTCCGCCGCGCGCAAGTTCCTGAGTCGGGTCAGATGGTTCTGTTTGACGGTCGTACCGGTGAACCTTTCCAAAACCCCGTGACAGTCGGCGTGATGTACATGCTGAAACTGCATCACTTGGTCGAAGAAAAGATTCACGCTCGGTCCATCGGTCCTTACTCTCTGGTATCGCAGCAGCCTTTGGGCGGAAAAGCTCAGTTCGGTGGTCAGCGACTTGGAGAGATGGAAGTTTGGGCGATCGAGGCTTACGGCGCCGCTTATTCATTGCAAGAGTTCTTGACGGTCAAGTCAGATGACGTGGCTGGAAGAACCCGCATGTATGAGAGCATCGTAAAAGGTGAGAACGTCTTGGAGCCCGGTCTCCCGGAATCCTTCAACGTATTGGTGAAGGAACTGCAGAGCTTGGCCTTGAATGTCGAACTCATTGAGTCCGACATCCTGACCGACAAAACCGAGATTGAACAGTAACCAAGTAGATACGTGTAACTGGGGAGTGTGCTGCTCCCTAGTTGTTTGGTTCGTGAAGCAGGTTTCGCTTCAGTTTTCTCAAATAGAGGAGAAATTGCCTTGAAAGACTTGTTGAATTTTTTTGATAAACCGAAAGATCCCCTCTCATTTGACGCTGTTCGAGTATCTTTGGCATCGCCAGAGATGATTCGCGGCTGGTCATTTGGTGAGGTTAAAAAGCCTGAAACAATTAACTACCGAACTTTTAAACCCGAGCGCGATGGCCTTTTCTGCGCTAAGATTTTTGGTCCGATTAAGGACTACGAATGCTTGTGCGGTAAATACAAGCGCATGAAATATCGTGGCGTCGTGTGTGAAAAGTGCGGCGTTGAAGTCACACAAAGTAAAGTGCGTCGTGAACGCTTGGGCCACATCGAATTGGCAACTCCGGTTGCGCATATTTGGTTTCTGCGCTCATTGCCGAGCCGAATCGGTAACTTGCTCAATCTGTCATTGAAAGATGTTGAGAAAGTTCTCTATTGTGAAGCCTATGTGATCATTGATCCTCTCGATACAGCTCTTGAAGAAGGAACTGTATTAGGTGAGGAAGCTTACCAAAATGCCTTAAACGAATACGGTCCGAACTTTAAAGCCGGCATGGGCGGCGAAGCGGTTCGTGAACTCTTGCGCAAAATCGACCCTGAATATCTCTCTAAAAAACTGCGCATGGAGCTCAAAGATACAAAATCTGAAGCGCAAATCAAAAAATTGACGAAACGCTTGAAGGTCGTAGAGGCCTTTAAAGACTCGATCAACAAGGCTGAGTGGATGATGCTGGAAGCACTTCCGGTTATTCCGCCAGATTTGCGTCCATTGGTGCCCTTGGATGGCGGTCGCTTTGCGACATCTGATTTGAACGATCTTTATCGTCGGGTCATCAACCGTAACAACCGTTTGAAGCGACTCCAGGAACTTAATGCTCCTGACATCATTATCCGAAATGAAAAACGTATGTTGCAAGAAGCAGTTGATGCTCTCTTGGACAATGGTCGTCGCGGCAAGACCTTCACAGGTCCGAACAAACGCCCCTTACGTTCTTTGAGCGATATGCTTAAAGGTAAACAGGGTCGATTCCGTCAGAACCTCTTAGGAAAACGCGTCGACTACTCGGGTCGTTCGGTGATCGTCGTTGGTCCGAATTTACGCCTGCATCAGTGCGGACTTCCGAAGAAAATGGCTCTCGAGCTCTTTAAGCCTTTTGTTTACAATAAACTCGAAGAGCGTGGCTTTTCGACGACCATCAAGCAATCCAAGAAACTGGTTGAGCAAGAGTCCGTCGAAGTTTGGGATATTCTCTCAGACGTGGTGAAAGAGCATCCGGTTCTCTTGAACCGTGCACCGACACTTCACCGCTTGGGTATTCAAGCATTTGAGCCAGTTCTACACGAAGGTAAAGCAATCCAGCTGCACCCGCTCGTTTGTACGGCATTTAACGCCGACTTCGACGGTGACCAAATGGCCGTGCACGTTCCGTTGTCCGTCGAGGCGCAGGTTGAAGCGCGCGTTCTGATGATGTCGACGAACAACATCCTTAGCCCCGCTAACGGAAAGCCGATCATCAACCCAACTCAGGACATCGTCTTGGGTATGTATTGGATGACTCGTATCCGTCCTGGCGCCAAAGGCTCAGGCAGTAAATTCGGAAGCGTTCAAGAAGTTCTCTATGCATACGACACCGGCCATGTTGATTTACAGGCTCCTTGCAAAGTTCGCATCAATGGTAAATTGGAAGAAACTTCAGTTGGCCGCGCGATCTTAAGTGACATCGTTCCTGTTGAAGTGCCGTTTACATTCGTGAATCAAAACATGACCAAAAAACAGTTGGCTGTGTTAATCGATACGACCTTCCGTCTCGCTGGCGGAAAGGCGACGGTCATTTTGGCCGATCGCCTGATGGAGTATGGATTTAAGTACTCAACCGTCGCCGGCATTTCAATTTGCATCGACGACATGGTTATTCCTGAATCGAAAAAACGCCTCTTAGCTGATGCGGAAGCTCAAGTAACTGAGATTCAGCAGCAGT
>JAYVXN010000186.1:0-6636 GCA_043785085.1 Bdellovibrionales bacterium
AGGGCTTCGATACAAAGCTGACTGGCTTTTTGAAAGCTTTCGCTTAAAGGAGTGAGGTGAGGACAGCGAGTCACGGTTTCTTGCCAGAAGCTTTTCCAATTGCCCATAAATTCTCCCATGAGGTAAAGAGCAAACTTCTCTAGGAAGCCGCGATAAGTCAAACGCAATTCCTTGGTTTACAAGTTGACGCACAGCTTGAATTCCGCTTTGTTTGGTCTCTGATGAGACTCACTCCACGACATCTTAAAAATCGCCTGAAGACCGTGCCACGAGAGGCCCTGAATCCGAGTTGGTTTGTGCAACGCTTGGTGTTTCATCACCTCTTTGAATATCAACACCCCAAGCTTCAAGCTTGGCGGGGTCTGACTTATCCCAAGCGCGCCGAAAAATTGCGATCAACGAAAGCTCCCCTGCCTGAACAACGCCTACTTTTGAAAGATGTCACCAGCGATTTTTTCGCTGATCGCATTGGTAACTTTCGCCACCTCGCCCGAGTTGAGGGTGAGCTCGGCCATGATCTGGTGCAGGCACTTTATCTTATGCGCACGATGCGCTGGCTCGGCACCGACCGTTTTACTGAACGAAGTCTCGTTCAGGATATTTTTCGCAAACACGGATTTTTTGAGGAAGCCAAAGTCCTGGATTTGATCTTTTCACCTGACACGACGGATGCGGCAATTGAATCCTATCTAGAAGCACAGTGTGAAAAACACCGCACGCTCCCTGATTTTCAATATGAGCGCCTGGAAAATCGCCGAACAAGCGCAACCGCAAAAGTTTCAATTATTGTTTCGCTCTACAATGCCGCAGATAAACTGCCGTTGTTTTTGCGTGAGATCCGCAAGCAAACCTATCGGTCATTTGAAATCGTTCTCATTGACTCAGGCTCAGCCCTTGACGAATACACACCTTACCTAGAATTCGCTGCCGCCAATCCTGAAGTCTCATTGGTTTACGCGAGGAGTCGTGAGCGCGAAACTATTCAAAGCGCGTGGAATCGCGGCTTGCACCTAGCGCAAGGAGACTACGTCTGTTTTCTTGGTGTGGATGAAATGTTGGCCAGTGATGGCCTTGAGACGCTAGTCACGGAACTTGACCAAGACCCGAAACTCGATTGGATCGGCAGCAATGCCGAGCTTTGGGACGTCGACCCTTCTGGGAAAAAGCTGCGCAAAATTTACGATATTGATCGCGCAAGCGAGTTCACGTCTGATGTGAATTTTGTTGATCCCGGCTTTTTAACTTTCGTGGGGTACCTGCACCGGCGCTCCGTGCATCAGCGTTTTGGTTATTTTGATCCGAGCTTTCGTGCCGCTGGCGATACTGAATTCAAAAATCGGATTTTAAGGAATCTGCAAACGAAAATCCTGCCGCAGACTATCGGCTATTTTTTAAATTACCCTGAAGATCGTATGACGGATCATCCGCGTTCTGAAATTGAAGATCTCAGAGCGCTTTACTTGTATCGCACCTTGGGTGGAATTCGCTATTCTTTCAAAAATCGCAGCACCGATGAGATTCTCAAGATTTTACGTTTGAGTCTTGGCTTTCGCCGGACTAATTCCTACAAGACTTTTATGAATCTTGAGTACGCATTGAATATTTGCCGGTATTTACAAAGCCGAGACGATTTTCATCCGGTCGATACACTAGCCGAGCGCTTAAATGAGATTCTGATTGGCTGCCGTCGCCTCGACAACAGCGGCAAGGATATCTTTCCTCTGGTGCATAAACTGGATCAGGATTTGGCCAGACTTTTAGAACGAGAGAGTGCCGTGTTTGAGCGCCCCCGCCAGCCTCGGGCCCAGCTGTTTTCGGATACTCGTTATTTTCAAAACGTTATGACTTGGTGAGTGCAATGATTTGTCGTGTGTGTGATGCAACTAAATTAGAAAAAGTCATCGATCTTGGTTTGCAGCCATGGTGCAATCACTTCTTAAAAAAAGAAGAGGTTGGTCGTGAGCCGTTTTATCCACTCAATGTCGTCTATTGCCTTGAGTGCTCCACAGCACAACTTGATTTCACCGTGGCCAAAGAAGTGATGTTTGGCGACCACACCTACCTATCAGGAGTCACCAAGTCTCTTGATGAGCATTTTCGCAAGACTGCGGTCTCAGTTGATCAGGCGTTTTTTAAGTCGCGAAGTCAAAAATCAGTCTTGGACATCGGCTCAAACGACGGCACGCAATTAAAGCATTTTCAAGCCTTAGGCTACGACGTGCTGGGTGTTGAATCATCCGTCACGACCGCACAAATGGCTGTGAAAAATGGCGTGCCGACCATCAATGAGTTTTTCAATCTGGAACTAGCTGAAAAGCTCGGGCGCCAGTTTCAAGTGATAAATGCTTCCGGAGTGTTCTTTCACCTGGAAGAGTTGCACTCAGTCACGGCCGGAATTAAAAAATGCTTGGCTGATGACGGCGTTTTTGTCGTGCAGTTTTTGTACATGAAAAAGATCATTGAAAACTGCGCCTTTGATCAGATTTATCATGAGCATCTTTTATATTATACTTTGCGCACGGTTGAAAAACTCCTCAATCGCCATGGCCTGAGGATGTTTGATGCGCGACTTGAAGCCATTCACGGCGGCTCAATCGTCGGCTATATCACGCACGCTGAGACCGCAGGACCGACTGAGCGGCTTGAAACCATGCTGCGCGAAGAAGACCAATCCGGCGTCAATCAGATTTCAACTTATCTCGAATTTGCTCAGCGTATTCGCGAAATGAAAGAGCGAAACCTCGCTTTCTTAAATAAAGCCAAAGCCGAGGGTAAGACCGTCTACGGCATGGGTGCTCCGGTGAAAGGCAACACGCTGCTCAATTATTTTGGCGTTTCAACAGATTTGATTCCGCGACTTTTAGAGAAAAACCCCTTGCGCGATGGCTTGTTTGCTCCGGGTAGCCATATTCCGGTAGCGATGGAAGCCTCGCTCGCCGAGCCGCCCGATATTTACTATGTTTTGGCCTGGAACTTTAAACGAGAAATCTTGGCAAATAATCAGGCCCTAATCAATCAGGGTGTCGAGTTTTACTTTCCAGTCAATGACGGGAGTGTTGCATGAATATCTTAATCACCGGTGCCACGGGCTTCTTGGGCCGCCATCTGACGAAGGCTTTGAGTGAGCACAACCTCACTTTAGTGAGCTCCAAAAACTGCGATTTGCGCTCTGCCAATTCTTTGCAGCAATTCAACACCACCCGCTTTCAAAAGATTTTTCACTTGGCAGCCTGGACGCAAGCCGGAGACTTTTGCCTCAAGCACCCAGGTGAGCAATGGATCATCAATCAGCAAATCAACACCGGTATTTTGCAGTGGTGGAATGAGTTTCAACCGCAAGCCAAGCTCATCACCATCGGCACCAGTTGCGCTTATGATCCCGCTTTACCTTTAAGTGAAGAGAACTACCTCAAAGGTGAGCCAATCGATTCGCTTTACACCTACGCCATGTCCAAGCGCATGATGCAAGTGGGCCTACAGGCTCTCGATCGTCAATACGGGCGAAGTTATCTGACGGTTGTGCCCTCGACTCTGTATGGATCGGGCTATCACCAAGATGGCCGGCAGATGCATTTTATTTTTGATTTGATTCGCAAAATCACTGCAGGCAAAAGAAATGGCGATCCCGTTGTCTTGTGGGGCGATGGCGAGCAAAAACGCGAACTCGTGCATGTGCGAGATTTCGTGCGCCTGCTTTTGCAACTCGATCTTCAAGGTGAAAATAAAATCGTCAATATCGGTGCCGGCAAAGAACACAGCATTCGAGAATTTGCGCATTTGATCAGTGAACTGGTCGGCTATGATCATAAAAAAATTCAGTACGATCTCAGCCGCTACACGGGTGCGCGCTCCAAGTGCCTAGAAATTAATCATCTTAAAACTCTGGTGCCTGATCTCAAGTTGATTGAACTCATGCCGGGCCTGGAAGAAACGGTGCGCTGGTTTGAGGGGGCGTTTTTCCCGCCTACTGCTTGATTCCTGCGCAACGCCGTGTTTAAACAAAATCTCATAAGAGGTTGCCTGCGATGATTATGACCAGAGCGCCGCTTCGCATTAGTTTTTTTGGCGGCGGAACGGACTATCCCCAATATTTCAACGAGCACGGCGGCGAAGTCCTAGCGACAGCCATTGATAAATACGTTTACTTTACCGTGTCTCATCTGGGCGACCTTTTCGAGCATAAAATTCGCGTCGCTTACTCTAAAACTGAATTAGTTCACCATGCTGATGAAATTCAACACCGCGCAATCCGCGAAGCTCTGCGCTACCTGGGCCTCACTAGCCATGTTGAGCTCAATAATATCGCTGACCTCCCTGCGCGCACCGGACTTGGCTCATCGTCAGCGTTTATGGTGTGCCTGCTGCAAGCTTTACGGGCGCATATTGGCAAACCAGTCTCGGCTCTCGAGCTTGCTTATGAAGCCATTGAAATCGAACAAAATCGCCTAGCGGATAATGTCGGCTGCCAAGATCAGTTTCTTGCCGCCACCGGCGGTTTTCAGCATGTGGAATTCGCCGGCTCTCGAAATATTCGCTCAACGCCGGTTGAAATCACCTCCACGCGCCAAGCGGAACTCGAGAAAAATCTCTTACTAGTGTACACGGGTCAGCGCCGAACGGCCTCAGAGATTGCGGCAGAGCAAGTCAGTCGCACCACTTTGAATCTCGGCCACTTGCATGAAATGAAGTTGCTGGTGCGAGAGGCGTTAGGGATTTTGCGCGGCGGTTCTGATCTCGCAGATTTCGGCCGTTTACTGGGTGAAACTTGGAAGCTCAAGCGCAGTCTTTCGTCAAAGATCAGTAATAACCACATTGATGAGATGTATGAGGCCGCATTGCGTGCCGGCTGCGTTGGCGGCAAGCTTTTAGGAGCTGGCGGCGGCGGATTTTTGCTTTTGTATGTTGATCACTTAAAGCAAGAGCGTGTTCTGCAAGCCTTGAGCGGCTACCAATTCGTCCGTTTTGCCTTTGAGGCACAAGGCTCAAAAATCGTTTATCAAAAAGCAGGAGGAATCAATGCCACTTAAAATTCTCATTACCGGCGGCGCTGGTTATATTGGTTCAGTGCTGACTCCGGCACTTCTTGAAAATGGCTTTCAGGTTACGGTTCTGGATAATTTCATGTTTGGGCAAAGCTCTCTGGCTGAGTGCTGTATTCACCCGAGATTTCAAATCGTCCGTGGTGATGCAAGAGATCCGCAAGTATTGAAGCCATTGGTGAAAGACGCTGATCTTATTATTCCACTAGCGGCACTGGTCGGTGCGCCGATTTGCAAAAACGACGCTGTAGGTGCAAGGACGATCAATCTTGAAGCCATTCGTCAGCTATTGGAGCTAACATCTCTCTCGCAAAAAATCATTTATCCCACGACCAATAGTGGTTACGGCATCGGTGAGCGGGGTAAATTCTGTGATGAGAATTCGCCCTTGCGCCCGCTGTCTTTGTACGGCGAAACCAAGGTTGAAGCTGAGCGTTTGATTCTCGAGCGCGGTGAAGCTGTGACCTTTCGTCTCGCTACCGTCTTCGGTATGTCTTCTCGGATGCGCACGGATCTATTGGTGAATGATTTCATTCACCGTGCGGTGACGGATCGTTGTGTGGTGGTTTTCGAAGGCCATTTCAAGCGCAATTACATTCATATTCGTGACGTGGCTCGGGTGTTTCAACATGGTATTGAGAACTTTGAGCGTATGAAAGATCAGCCTTACAATGTTGGTTTATCGGATGCGAATTTGAGTAAACTTGAGCTTTGCGCCTTGATTCAACAGCAGGTGCCGGAGTTTGTTTGTCTTGAGGCGCCGATTGGTAAGGATCCTGATCAGCGGGATTACATGGTGTCGAATGCGAAGATTGAGGCGACCGGGTTTCGGCCACAGTATTCGCTGCAGGACGGGATTTTGGAGCTGATTAAGGGCTTTCGGATTTTACGGAATGCGAAATATGGGAATGTTTGACAGATAAACACTAGGTCCCTCCGCATCATATCTGCTTAAAAATTAAGCTAACACTCTGCTCGTCCCAACGTTTTTAAGGACAGAACAGATTGCTGTTGATTCTCCTAGTTTACCCCAGTACATCTGATCAAATATTGCAGAAATAATCCATCAGCACTCGGGGTGAAATCATGGGCAAAGAAATCGATTTACTAGTTAATTATCCGAGAACCAAGCGCAATGTCGAAGAACGTGGCGCCAGCAAAACTGAAGCTGATCGCGCGATCGCACGCCAGTTCGGAAAAGATTTTTTCGACGGCGACCGCAAGCACGGCTACGGTGGATTCAATTACAATGCCCGCTTTTGGACTCCGTGTATTCCGACTTTCCAATCGCACTTCGATCTGCATTACAAAAGCTCTGTTCTTGATGTTGGCTGCGGCAAAGGATTCATGCTCCACGACATGGCGCTGGCAATTCCTGGCATCACCGTTCGCGGTATCGATGTGTCTGAATACGCCGTTCAAAACGCCATGCCCGAAATGAAGCCGCACGTGATGGTTGCCGACGCTCGCAAACTGCCATTTGCCGATAAATCTTTTGACGTTGTGATTTCGACCAACACGGTTCACAATCTTGTCGAAGAAGAGTGCGCGACTGCACTTCAAGAAATCGAACGCGTCGCGCGCGGCAAAAGCTTCA
>JAYVXN010000187.1:0-6627 GCA_043785085.1 Bdellovibrionales bacterium
ATTCGTCGCTGACGTTCGTTGAGTTCAGGCAGGACCCCTGAAAGTTTGATTTTGAGCGCATCCTTGCTCTTTTTATCCACTCCCAGATGAAAGCATGGATTTTAAGAACGAGCACTTATTTCTTTACAGATCCTTAGTTGAGATTAACGAACAAATGATTGGTTCAAAAGGCCCAAGTAACTGGCAAGGCAAAATGAAGCGGATTATAGTATTTCTGCTAATTGGACTGATTATTGGAGGTGCGGTTGTGCTGCATGAAATGACAAATAAAAAAAACACAATCCGGGTGGCATTTGGCAGCCCATGGGGAACTATTCATCCGGGCCTACAGCACACCTTAGTAGGCGATCTGGTTCTGAGCAATCAGTTCGAGGCTTTGATTGGCATGAATGAATTTGGCGTTTCCGTGCCATTGGCCGCAAAGTCTTGGGAAGCAAGTGATGATTACAAAGAGTTTACTTTTCATATTGATACGGAAAAGACGTTTTCTAATGGGGAGAAACTGACGGCAATGGATTTTAAGCGCTCCTGGGAAAAGGCTTTAGCTCTTGAACCCACGTCAAGCAACAGCAGTCTCCTCGACGTTATGTATAAGATCCAGGGCTTCGAGAACTTCCAAAAAACAAAAACTCTCTCCGGCATTGAGGTCGTTGATAACGCAACTCTTCGCGTACATTTTGGTACTCCCTTCAGAATGGCGCTGGCGCATTTTCAGGGCAATCGCTTCTCGGCATTCAAAGAAGCAGGGAATAGGTTTTTAGGAACTGGGAAATACGTGATTGAAGAAAATTCGGACCATAGCGTACACTTCAATCCCAATTCCACCGACAGCGAAGCGAAATTTTTGCAGCCAATTGAGGTGACTACAGTTCGTACCGACGAGGCCGTCGACAAGTTGATTGATGGCTCTATTGATGTTTTTGCCTATGGCAAGGGCTCATCAGTTTCGCCCTCGATTAAAGAGAAAAAGAAAATCTCGATTGTCATTGGACAAGATGCCTTGCATGAAACAGCCATACTCAACCTAATGCCTGGACGCTTCTTTCAAAATGTCCAGTATCGGCGAGCGATGCAATATCTTATCCATGAGAAGCTGTCGAAATCTCCACATCTACTTGGAAATCCAGATTACTCGGCTGTCGATGGGCAAGTATTCTTACCATTGCAGACGGGGAGAATTCATGATGATGAAGTTTCCAAGATCATCGAAGACGGAAAGCGCCTGGTTCCCGAATTAATCGCCGCCACAAAACGCGAGCCTCTTGTTGTTTACGTTTCAGAAGAAAACAACTGGCTTATTCCATTTTTAAAGGAAGTTGGAATTTCAGTTTCGCCCAAGTCCAAAAAAATAGCGCCGCCAGAACGTATTTCGGTTATCTACAAGACTTTTGAACCCGACATAATTGAGGCAGCATTTGGGGTGGCAAGTGGCGATCCAGACGGAATCTATCACCGGCTGGGTAAATCTGGCGCAATCACGACTCCGATGGGATACAGCGAACACGTGTCACAGCTCCTTGAAGAAGGCCGGTCGATTGTTAAGCAAGAGGATCTTGACCCGTTTTATCAAAAAGTGAGTCGAGCAATTCTCGCAGAGGTTCCATTCGTCCATATGGGCTGTAGCAAAGCCATTGCCATCTATCGCAACGATATTATCGAATTTGATTCTAAGCTATTGCGCCGAAACGAAGGCCACTTGCACGGATTTAGGCTCAGGTAGGATATGCGATGACGCTCAACCACTGGTTTCAAAAAAATGCAAGTCGCCCGTTAGCGCTTGCATCTGTATTCGTTGGCCTGGTGTGGGTCGTCCTTTTCGTTGGGTTATTGAGCGAGATTTCGTTCCAGCAAAAAGAAGGCACAAGGCAGCTTGCAAACCTCCTCAGTTTGTCGTTCAGCCAGATGAATCGCGTGCTTACTGAATCGCTGTTGGCATCAAGCCACGTAAACCTCCAGGCCCATGCTGCGGTAATTTGCCAGGGCAGCAAAGCCATCGCCTCTTCCAATGCGGACAACGGCGATTGCGCACGGGAAGGCTCTTGGTTTTATCCAAAGATAGTCCACCCAATTCCTGGAAGCGCAGATTATAAGCTGGTCATGACGTTTTCGAAATTTGGAGACCGGGGATCAGTATGGCGTTTTTTCTTGATTGGTCTGATTTTTACCGGCGGCTGTTTTGTGCTTCTCCACAAAATTAAGCAACGCTTTCTTAGGGATATTTTTCTGCCACTCCAGTCGAGCGTGTTCAATGACACTCCTCTGCCAATTAAAGAGTTCGAGCAAGTCCGTCTAAAACGAAAAGTTATTGAGGAAGCCAAGGAGAAAGAAGCAGTTTTGCAAGCGGTCCTAGAAAATAAATCGAAAGTTGCCCACAATATCAAATCACCGCTAAGAACGCTGCGGTTGGTGCAGGAGAAGGTTAAGGACTTGATTCCGCAACCAGAATCAAAACTTCTTGGAGGAGTTATTGACTCTATCAATAATATTTTGGGCGACCAACAAAAAGAATTTCTGAAATCGACGGCAAGCGCTTCGGTTCTGGATGCGCTAATTTCCTCTCAAGCATCGGAGTTGGTGCTTGTAGATGATTTTTTAGAGGAGACCATTGCACAGAAATCCACGGAATATGGACATCTCAAAAATGTAAGAATTTTTGCAAGTCGTCGGGATGAATCCTACGGCATCTTTGTTAATGTCATGAAGTACGAATTCAGGGCAATTCTCTCGAACCTTATAAATAATGCTGCCGACGCAATTGGTGGGCGTGGCGGTCAAATTGAGATCGAGTCTTTTCTCGTGCAAAATATTTTGCACATTCGAGTAAATGATAACGGCGGCGGAGTCCCCAAAGACCAGTGCGAGAAAATTTTC
Organism: Bdellovibrionales bacterium; assembly: GCA_043785085.1. Taxonomy (GTDB): domain Bacteria; phylum Bdellovibrionota; class Bdellovibrionia; order Bdellovibrionales; family JAMPXM01; genus JAYVXN01. Next base: position 2,872 of record JAYVXN010000187.1, read on the forward strand.
GAAAACGGCGTTACATTTAAAACCAATGGAACGGGATACGGGCTACACCACGCCAGGCAGTACCTTGCGCTTTGGGGCGGCAAAATTGAATGTCTTAAGGTCGAGAGCGCGTCCGGAGCGACCTTTGAAATTACACTGCCGATGGCAAAGGCCCCGCCATGGTTTGCCGATCACATTGAAGTGCTGTCGAAGAAAAATATTGTCATCTTGGATGACGACATTCTGATCCATCAGGTGTGGAGTGAGCGTCTGCGAAGTTTAGTCGATGAACGCACTACCAAAATCCATTTCGCGACTAATGAAGTTGAATTTGAGGGCTGCTTAAACAAGATTGCGCCTGAAATTTCCGAAAGCCTCATTCTCTGTGATTACGACCTGAGTGTGCCAGGTAAGACTGGCCTCGATATCGTCAGATCATACGGCGTAACCGCGCTTACAACGATGGTCACAAATAGTTTCCAGAGCGCTGGGCTTATACAGGAATGCCGGAAAGAAAAAATACGAATTCTGCCCAAGCCCTGCATTCACGGCGTGCCTATTACTGTTTGAACGGAGCGCAGCTAATCGCATCACGACTCGCCGCATTGCTGACTTAAATTGTGCACATATCCGCGCCATATAGTTAATGCAAAACTGTATAAAAATTGATAGATCCTGCATACTACCGGATTATTGGCAGGGGGCGCCACTGACATTGATATGGCGAACGCACACCGTCCGCCAGCAGGATACTTTTAGGGTTCGCGAAGTCATGCTGATGTTCAACTCAATGTGATGAACTGATTACCAATCCAAACCCACTTGTTCCTTGCTTGCCTGCGCTCTGGTCGTGACGACTCTGGTTTCGAATGAGGGACTTAATGCAAGACAAGACTGCAAGAACAGAATTCAGCTTCGAATCCTTTCAGGCAAATCACGATTCTGTGCTTAAGAAGTTGCAGGAAGACCTTAAGAGCGTCTGAGACGAGAAACGGAGCAAATAATGGATCTTAACCACTTCCACATTCAGGTTACAGACATGAGCGTGGCAAGAACGTTTTATGAGACGTTTTTTGAATTTTCAGAAGATTTGGTTTGTGGCGAAGATGAGATTTTTATCCGTAATCGACAAGACTTTGTGCTTGGCCTAGAAAGGGTGGCAAATCCAGAGTCACTTCCATCCTGGTTTCACTTTGGATTTGGAATTCAAGATGAAATCCCTCTTAAGAGTTTATTCGAAAAGATGAAAAATGCCGGTGTTAAAATTACGCGAGATTTGCAGGACTTCGGCGACTCTATAAATTTTTACTGTGTCGATCCCGACGGCAACAAAATTGAAGTTTATTATAACAGACAGCGAAAGAAATGACTCAGGTAAGCATATGAGAACAATTTTTCACATTACATCTCGCGAATCCTGGGAAAGCGCAAAATCCAGCGGAACGTACGTGGCCGATACGCTCAAAACTGAAGGATTCATCCATTTTTCACGCCCTCACCAAGTTCTCGTCGTTGCTAATTCTCGTTTTCACGGGAAAAGCGACCTCGTACTGTTGCACGTGGCGCAAGAGTCCGTAATTTCTCCCGTGAAATATGAAGGGCCTGATAAGAGTCCATTTCCACATGTCTATGGTCCACTCAATATCGATGCCGTCATCGGGAGCTATGATTTTTCGGATTCAGTTGGACAATTCGTTTTGCCGCTAAAATTTTCACTTGTTGGCGATACATTAATTCGAATGGGCTCACCTGGCGATGAAGCTGAAATCGCAAGCGTCCACGTTCATGCTTGGCAAGAGTCGTATTCTGGTATTGTGCCAAAAGAAATCTTAGATGCAAGACCGCTATCATTTCGAAATCGCATGAGTTGGTGGCGATCTATTGTTATGGGACAGGATACATCGCGAGTTCTAGTTGCTGAATCAGCTATGCATGGAATTGTCGCGTTTTGTGCCTTCGGGCCTGGCCGAGATAACGACACCAATCACATTGGAGAAATTGGCGCCATCTACGCCCTTAATGAGTACAAAAACAAAGGACTCGGAGCAGCTCTTTTTCGAACGGCGCGCGCCGCACTCAAATCGCAAAACTTTGATTCACTCTACCTATGGGTACTGAAGGACAACCCCACCTGCGGTTTTTATGAACGGATGGGCGGAAAACCAAATGGTAAGGAAAAAACTGTAGAATTTGGAAAGCCCCTTATTGAAATAGCGTATGAGTGGGGACCTGAACACCCCAATGAGGTAAAATCATGAGCATACGAATCGAGCGCCTCAGTGAAAATAACTTCGCTGACTACGAAAGACTGACCTGCCGCCAGGCACACGGCGGATGCTATTGCTCGTTCTGGCACCAGAAATGGTTATCGATGGCCGACTGGGAAAAATGCCAAAAAGAAACACCAGAGCGCAACCGGCAAATAGTATTTGAAAAAATGCGCTCGGGGTTTCACGTTGGAGTCTTAGTTTATCGTGATAAAGAACTTATTGCCTGGCTGTCGGTTGGGCCATTGATTGATTTCCAATGGACATGGAAGCGCGTGATCCAAGTTGGCGAAGAAGCAAAATCAATTGCGGGAATAACATGTTTTACTATAGCAAGCTCCTTTCGGGGCCAAGGACTGCAATCAAACATCCTGGAAGCACTGAAGAACTACGGTCGTGAGCAAGGCTGGACGGCTATCGAGGGATATCCATTTGATGCGAGCGCATTGGAAAAACATAAACAAGATGTGATTTGGCCTGGCTTGACCAACGGATTTGCGAAAGCAGGCTTTGCCAGAACGGATGCGCATTGGTTAAGCAATGGAGATGCTGAACGTTCGATATACCGAGTTGAATTGGCAATGAAGGAGGGGTGACGATGGAATATTATTATATTTCAAATCCATACAACAGAACAAACAAACCATATGAGCGCATGGACAATTCAGTATGAGAACTGAAAAGATTATCGAAGAATTTGGGCGATCATGGGGTTTAACGCACCGAAACTGGAGCCTATGAAAGCCAGCAAACTAGTTCTCGTAGTTGCACTCCTAAATGTGTTTTCCAATCAAGCTCTTGCAGATGTAAAAAACGGATCTAAATCAGCCGCAGGGCCAGAAGAAACCATACCCGTTGGCGAAAATGACGTTCGTATATTGCATCGAGCATCGGAGATTCTTCGTAATGCTTCAAAATGGAACCGGAAGGACGATCGTGAATGCCCCGAGAAGGCGCGAACATTTAGCCTTTACTGCGCACTATACAAGGCGAGCGTTGAGATTAACGGAGAGTTTGACCATCGGCTTGGGGCGCTCGAAGAGATCCGCAGAACTGTTGAGGATGAATCTAGAGGAAAGTCCTATGAGCATCGACTCATGGGCTACAATAATGATTCCTCGACAAAGTTCTCCAATATTAAAAGAGTGCTTCGGACGACTGAGCAAAAGATTCGCGGTCGGCTTACAGAGGAAAAATCCATGAACAAACCAAGAGAAATTCCATTTTCATACATTGATAAGACGTTCTTGGTGGTACCTGTCCAAATCAATGGAAGCATTGCCCAGGATTTTATTTTCGACACTGGAATTGGAGTGAACGTCATCTCAAAGGCCCTTTGCCAACAGCTTGGTTGCAAGGTGCAAGGAGATCACTCTGGCAAACGGATGTCTGGGCAAGAGGTCCATATCCCGATGTCATCTGTTGCGTCGCTGTCGCTCGCTGGGCACGAACTGAAAGATGTGCCTGTCGGAATTTTTGACCTTGAAGCGATGATGCCGGGAGCGAAGAT
>JAYVXN010000188.1:0-1956 GCA_043785085.1 Bdellovibrionales bacterium
GCATCATGACCTTCGCGAACAACACGAACGCTTCAAGTCTGTGCTGCAGGGGCATTACAATTACTATGGGAGACAGTCGAACTTCAACTGCCTAGCCCACCATTATTTAGCAAGCTTTCGAGGGACAAGGGAGATTTGTAATTCACAGCCGACCGCATTAGCTGCCTTAGTCATGGTATCTAGTGATGATGAAGTGTACTCCTCATCAAAAATACGCGTTGTTGTCGTGGGACTGCCGAGAGCTTTCCGCACTTTGTTTTTATTCATCTTGGTCACAACCATTCGCTTTTCAAGCTGATGAACAAAAGTTCTCTTGGCGGCTCGCGCAGAAACTTCGGCTTCAAGACCTTCAATCTCGAGAAATTCGCTAAAACTTGAACCTGTATGAGGATTATTTTTTTTGCGCATGGCTTTTACCTTTCTTTAGTTTGCGCTGATTTTCTTTGTCGGCGCGAACCCATTTCTTCATCCGATCCCAGCCTAAATCGAGATCAGACTTTGGTGTTTTCTGGCTAGTCTTCTTAAAGAAGTGGGCCAGCACCATTTGCGAACCTGAAACGAAAAACAAAGTTCGATATTCAATATCGGCAACCGTGTGTCTGACTTCGTAAAGAGTCTCTTCAAACTCGCCACGGCCTGATCTCAAGCGATCAACATAAGGCCGATCGACTCGCCAATTCAGCTCAACAAAACGAATGTCTTCGCCAACGACCGTCTTTGTGGGGCGTCCAAGGTCGAGCAATGCTTCCTTCACTGGCTCATTGCCTGAATCGGACGCATAGAAGATGGCGTGGATACGTTTCGTTGGTGCTGATTCTTTTATCGGCTTCTTCACCATTTAACTGTACTCTATAGTGTACTTAATTTCAAGTGTCTCATTTTGGTATTTTCAGAGGTCTGGCTCATCTATTCCTCATTAAAATTGATCTGACCGTACAGGCGTACCATTTGACCTGGCCCGAGGGAGCTCCGACGCCCTTTACCTCCAGTCGGCGAGCGATCTCGCGGTAACCTGAACCATTGTGCCGAAGCTTCGTCATCCATCGAATAAGTCCTTTCAGTCTTGCCGGAACGATTCGCCCATGCGGCCCCCATCGAACTTCGAAACCCAACCGCCCTCGAACCGCAATACCCTGCTTCATCCTAAACCGTTTTAAAGCGCTATTCACCGCATGATGAGAGCACCCAATGAGGACAGCAATTTGTCTCGCGGGCAGCTTTTCAAGGAGATATTTCTGCTTGAGCCAGGCATTCTTGCCATCAAGGCGCCATCCAGTTTCGTCAACGTGCAAGTGCGATTGATCGTGAAGACTGGTTTTTAAGTCCTCATAACCGTCGGCAAATTTCTTTGCAGTTCGCGTGACAATCTCAGAAAGCTGTCCAGTGCTAAGTTCAAGACCGTATTGCTCTCGGAGAAGCTTCTGGATTTTCAGCAGTGTGAGACCTAGGCTATATTTCCAATAGCAAACTTGCGCATGAAGCCTTGGGCCATACAGACTATTGGCAACTCGGCCACCAGCTGAATGATATTTGCCACAAGCTGCGCAATAACTTGATCCGACTAAAAACTCTGTCACAACGGGCCGCTCTAATATCGATATTCAAACTAGGAAACAGTTGCTGACCGGCAACGCCAATTAAAGTACCAAGCCCTCCGCCGATCGTAAAAAGCGGAGCCAGTGTTCCACCAGCTTGCCGCTAATAAAGAGCGACGAGATCGCAAGCACGGTCAAAAGTGGAAAGTGGCGGGGTTCGGTGACGTTTGCGTCGCACTGATAAAAGCTGTTGCCTTAAAATGAGATGCTCGGCAATTAAGGCTCTCACGCCACCACGCTGACTGAGCTTGGCAAGAAGCTGAATGAGGTCTAAAAACAGCGCAAGAACTGATCCCATAACTCACCTTCGGCCGTTCTGGCGCAAACTTCAAGTCTACGAAATCACGATTTATTTTGCTAT
>JAYVXN010000189.1:0-1953 GCA_043785085.1 Bdellovibrionales bacterium
GGGTATTCCGGGTTTTCTGTGGCTAGCGCAGGGCGCATAGGTTGAAATTGCCTTTATTTTGAGCTTTTCATCTATGAATGAAAGCAGCACAAGATTTACAGAATCATTACAGCTTACTTCTAGGTCTGATTCCACCGTGGATGGTCGCCACTGTCGATTTGAAAATGGCTGAGAAGCAGGTCGATATCGATGTTCAGTGGCCAGGAGGACATCAGGTCGAATGCCCAGAGTGCGGCCGTAGTTGCTCCATCAAAGATCATCGCGAAGAGCGTCGTTGGCGCCATCTGGATACGATGCAATTTAAAACGATCATCAAATCTCGTATACCGAGAAGCGATTGTCCAGAGCATGGGGCAAAGACAATCAATGTTCCGTGGGCGGGACCGAACTCTCGCTTCACGCTGCTTTTCGAAAGTTTAGCGATTGATGTAATGCTGGCCGCCAAGAGTCTTAAAGAGGCGGCGAAGCTGTTGGGACTTTCGTGGGACCAGGTTCATCACATTCAAGCTCGGGCTGTGGACCGAGGCCTTGCCCGTCGTGATTTGGAAGAGATCAAATATGTCGGCATCGACGAAAAGAGTTTCTTGAAAGGCCAGAGCTACGCATCATTGATGACCGACATTGACGGTAAAAGAGTTCTTGATGTCGTGGAAGGTCGCACGCTTGAGTCGGCAAATGCGCTTTGGGCAAAACTTCCTGAGAAAGTGCGAACCGGTATTGACGGCGTTGCCATGGACATGTGGGATGCCTTCATAACGTCAACCAAGGTAAATGCGCCTCAGGCCGCCATCGTCCACGATAAGTTTCATATCTCAAAATATCTCAACGAGGCCGTAGATAAAGTTCGACGTGCTGAGCACAAAGAACTCACTGCCGAAGGTGACGACACGCTTAAGGGCATGAAGTATGCGTTCTTGAAGAATCCAGAAAACATGAACGAAAAAGAAAAGGCGAGGTTCAATGCTCTACGCATGGATACACTCAAAGCCGGACGAGCCTGGTCGATCAAGGAAATGTTCTCGGAGTTCTGGACCTACTCCTATCAGGCCTCGGCCGAAAAGTTCTTCAGCCGCTGGTATTGGTGGGCGACACATTCTCGACTGAAACCAGTAATTGAGGTTGCTAAGATGCTCAAGCGCCATTTCGAAAACATCATTACTTACCTCCGGCACCAAATCACAAACGCTATTACGGAGGGTTTCAACTCAAAAATTCAGTCGATCAAAGCCAATGCTCGAGGATACCGCAATTTTGCAAATTACCGCATCGCTATTCTTTTCTACTGCGGTAAGCTTTCCTTGTTCCCATAGCCCAACAGAACGCATCCTGCGAAGGGGTCTCTGGGCCGGCCCCTTACCCCGCCAATCCGCGATCATCGTGATCGCGGATGCAAAATCACTTTGCTCAAAATTGATTTACTAAACATCGAAACTAAATAAACATACTACTATTTTTACGCAGCAATGATTTGTGCACATATTTTAAGCTGCCAACAAACGGCTTCGCTCGATAGCCATAAGAAACTCAGAAGAACCGTTTTCTATATAGCTTTTTAGCGTCTTATAATTTGTTTCACCTGGAAATAGATTTTGAATACAACCAACGAGAAATGCGGCGGAACCTGCGGTCGGGTCTAAGACTCGATCGTCGGCAGTGAGCTTCACACCACCTATGATTTCATCAACCAGCTCAACAGGCGTATAGAACGAAGTCTTAGTTCCTTTCGCGCCTTTGATTTTCCGAACGAGCTTTTCATAAACAGTGCCTAGTGCGTCCGAAGGAAATGTATCTAATCTAACTGGCATTGACCTTGTTTGATTATACAGTTCCCACAAATATTTCTGGTCACTTTTCGGAAGTGTGATGAAACTTTCGCTAAATAATTTTTTTAACTCGGAGACGATGCCATCCCAATCATTGTTTTCTTCGTATTCTCTGATTTTGGAAGTTGGG
>JAYVXN010000190.1:0-1946 GCA_043785085.1 Bdellovibrionales bacterium
ATTTCAATCAGGTGCGCTTGGTAAATATTTTCGCTCGCCATTTCCCGAAGCAAGGTCTCTGGATTCTTATAGGTATATATTTTTAGTTTTTCAGACGCCTTCGAAGCCTTATTCATTTTTCTGGCGCTGGGGCTGCCGATTTCAATCCATAGTCCGATATTTCCGTGGCGGCCGGGACCTTTGATTCCAGGAGCATCAGGATCACTGAGTCCGCCGGGTGAGAATTCTAAGTCCTCTTGCCAATTGAGGGCATAGGCTAAAACCCGGGTTAGTAAAAAATGTGCGGTCTCGGAAGGGTGCATAGCGATGCGCAAATCTAAAGCTTGGTAAACGCCGCGGTCAATATCAGAGAGTTCAATGTGAAAGCGGTAAAGAGTCGAAGTTAGTGCCATTAAATATTTACCTAGAACCGATTATTTTCGCTTACCGAGTTTGCTGGCGTCCAAATTTAGCGGAATTCCCGTGCCATGCCAACTATGCTTTTGGTGCGAGCCTCCGGTGTGGACTTTTGCGTAAGTCACATCGACGTCAATCAAACCATTAAACCCTTGGAGTGCTGCCAAAAATGCCAATCGCAAAACGGTTTCAGCGCGATCAGCACAGTTTTCAATGCGTACGGGCTTTTCGAGGCGGCTGAACAGGCGGGTTTCTTTTCCCTGATCTTTTTCAAAGACAGTGATTTCCTCGGCCTGAGCCATGGTTCGGCTATATGAATCGACTGCCGCCTGCACCTTTGCGCTATAACAAGGGCCGCAATAGGCTCCGCTGGAGAGGCCTTCTGGCATCCGACCGAGAAATGAAAAATCATCTTGGTCAATGAATTGTGCGCATTTTTTACAAAGTGGCGTCTGGCAACTTTGACACTGAAAAGTCGCTTTTGGCTTTTGACATTGGCTACAGGCAGTTGAATCCATAGCCTGACATATCACATTCATCATTATTAAGAACGTAAAATCACCTCAATTCTGTACTTTTACCGGGCTTCGCCTTACAACGGTGGCAATGACGAAAAAATCAAGAAAACTCAAACTTGACGCAGGATTTTGGCGAAAATTTTCAAAACTGAACTGGGAAAAGAAACCAGCGGTTTTTAAGAATGTGGAGTCGCCGATTTTAAGTATCAATGCCGAGCAGATTTTTACCATTCTGGTGCAGTTTTGTGAGCGCTGTCGGAAAACCGGCTCAACGGATGGCCTGAAATTTTACGTGAATGGCCAACCTCAGTATTTTGATCAGATTCTCGAAAGTCTTCCAGTTCAAACTGACCGATCGTTGGCGGGTTATCATCGTCGTATGAGCCAGCAATATGCGGATTACTGTTTGGTCTGTGATCACTTACTGAAAGTGAGTTCAGAGCAATGGGACCTACTTGGCTCGTTTATGCAGGGGCTTTTTGACCAAGTCGGATTACCAAATCGTTTTGCCGAAATTGGATTGTATCTCGGTAATTACCGCAAGACTCCATTTGGTGTGCATGTCGATGGTTGTGGTGTTTTGAGTTTACCGGTGGTCGGCCGAAAGAAATTTCGATTATGGGACGCAAAGTATGTCGCAAAAAATCCGGACCTGAAAGAATCGCATCGCTATTCTGCTTTTAAGGCGGGATCATCGCTTTTGCAGGCCGGTCCTGGAGACATGACTTATTGGCCCTCATCGTACTGGCATATCGCCGAGTCAACTGGTGAGTTCAGTGCCACCTGGAGTATTGGTGTTTGGGTCGATCAGGATTACTCTGAAATTCTCACGGAAATCCTCAGGCCACTTTTATCGCAGAAATTAGCTGGCGATGCCAAAGCGAAAGCAATTCGCTATCGGAAAAAGCAAGATGCCTTCGGGCGGGTGACTGAACTTCCAGATGTTCTGAATCGATCAATTGCTCTGCTCATGAACCTGCGACGTGAGCCTGAGAAAATTGCCGATGAGTTTTTGCGTTATTGGCTCATGCG